>JALZJF010000101.1 GCA_030859905.1 Acidobacteriota bacterium | reverse complement strand
TCGCATCTCTTTCACGGCGGCGACACGGGTTCGACTCCCGTACGGGACGCCAGCTTTCAACCAAAGAGTCCAGGATCACGTGTGTAGTGAGTCGTTGACGTGAGAAGCTCGTCTATCTTCTCTCCCGCAAACGTTTCCGAATCCAGAGGGGATCGCGCCGCAGATCCAGAATGGCATAAACGTAGACTATGTCGTCTTCCAACTCATAATAGATGCCGAATGGGAATCGCTTCGATAGCATCCGATGGAACTGAAAGTAGATTGGATGAACACCGGCAAAGAACTAGAGAGTCAAGATCGGAAAGGATTGAGTCGAGAAAGTAATCGCCAACTCCGGTCGCGCACGATTCATAGAATTGTGCGCCCGACTCGAGGTCTGCTGCAGCGTCCTCGAGTATTACGACGATCATGGTTCCGAGCTTCGTAGACGCGATCTGAGTTGGGCGAGAGTCAGAAACTTTGCTTCTCCGCGTAGAGCTCGTGCCTTCCTGTCAGCCAAAACATCTTGATGCCAGTCCGGGGAAGGTATCTCGTTGCCGTAGCGATTGAGAGAGTCCCAAAGCTGGTCCATCGCCTGAAGCCGTTCGGTCACTGACATCCTTTCTATCTGGGTTGATTCAATCATGTCGTCACAGTACCACCTCGCGCAAAGTGCCGCAAGACGAAACTTGCGAGGAACTTTCACGTGACTTTACTTAGGTGTTCATTCAGCTTATTACCGCGTCCATTAAACGTCCAATAAGCGTTCCCGTGAATCCTTCAAAATGCGGTAAAGTGCTATCCATGCCGCGAAGTTTCACTGAATTACAGTTAATCGCTTCTCTTTCACAGCGGCGACACGGGTTCGATTCCCGTACGGGACGCCACTTGTTTCAATCACTTACGAGATGATCGCCATTTCCCCACGCGTCTAGAAACGTCCATTAAGCTAAACTGCTGCCTTGCTAATGCCGGCAGAAGTGCCTCAACAACCTTGCTCTGTCACTTCTTTTTCTCATCGGTCACGGCCTGAACGTAGGTGTCCATGGTGAGATTCGCATGACGCAGCAGTTCTTGAATGACTTTGGGTTCTCACCATTGGCATTCATGAAGGTCCCGAAGGTGTGACGGAATGCGTACCAACCAATAGCTTTTCCATCGGCTTACCGCTGCTGACGTTAATAAGTGAAATGGCACGCCATTTATGATAAATCCGGCGGCGAGTCGACGCTTTTGCGGGAGAAACTCTAGCGGGCGTACCCGCACGCAGGTAGAATGTGCGGGCTTTCTGCGCCTGTTCTGACTGCTCCGACTGGCTATGGCTCTGATGAAACGCTGCCCTCAATGCAACCGGGTCGAGGCTGACGACGATCTCACTTTCTGCCGCGTTGATGGCACTCGCCTCGTCACCGGCTCTCTCGCCTCGGATTCACCGGCCACCGCGATTCTCTCCCCCGCCACACGCGGCGAAGCCTTCACAAAACTGCTCCAGCAAGTTCCCTCAATCGCGGTGCTGCCGTTCGCCAACATGAGCAACGACGCAGAGAACGAGTTCTTCTGCGACGGGCTGGCCGAGGACATCCTCAACGCGCTGACAAGAGTGGAAGGGCTGAGGGTAGCAGCCCGCACGTCGGCGTTCTCGTTCAAGGGTAAGGGTACGACCGTGGGCGAGATAGGGCGAGTTCTGAACGTAAACTCCGTGTTAGAAGGCAGCGTGAGGAAGTCCAGCAACCGCCTGCGAATCCATGTTCAGCTTGTCAACACCTCGGATGGTTACCACCTCTGGTCCGAGCGCTACGACCGCGAGATGCGCGACATCTTCGACGTCCAGGACGAAATCACTTTAGCGGTTGTTGATGCGCTGAAGGTGAAGCTGTTTGGGAAAGAAAAAGCGGCGGTGCTGAAGCGTCACACCGACAACGCCGAGGCTTACCAGCTGTACTTGAAGGGGAGCTACCACTGGTTCAAGGCTACGCCCGAGGGGATCCGCATGAGCCGCAACTTCTTCCAGAGGGCGATTGACCTCGACCCTACGTATGCACTCGGATACGTTGGGCTGGGCAGCTACTATGGCCTCTCTTCCGCGGTCGGCTTGATGCCCCCAGAGGAAGGGTGGCCGAGGCTGGAGGCAGCATTGACGAGGGCGCTGGAGTTGGATGACACGCTCCCCGAAGTCCACAACGGGCTGGCGGCACTCAAAATGTTCTTCTACCGGGACTGGGCCGGCGCCGAGAAGGAGATCAAGCGCGCCATTCAGTTAGACCCGAATTACGCGGAGGTACATGTCCTGAACTGCTTCTACTTGGTAGCGATTGGGCAGATTGACGAGGCCATCGCGGAGGGTAAGCGGGCACTAGAGCTTGACCCACTATCAGCCCGCAACATCCGGTACTTAGGCAATTGGTTCTACTATGCTCGCCGATATGACGAGGCAATCAGGCAATATCATGACGCGCTCGAACTAGACCCGCACAATCCGATGGTGCACGACCATCTCGGTGACGCCTACGAACAGAAGGGACTGCACAGCGAGGCAGTCGCCGAGTGGGAGAAGGCGATGACGCTCGCCGGCGATGACAAGCTTGCCGCGATACTTCATGACTCCTATGCCAGAGGCGGCTTCACCGCCGCGTTGCGAGCGGTTGCAGAGAAAAGACTCGAACATCGGAACGACAGGAGCGAGAGGGGCGAGTACGTACCGACCATAGAATATGCGCGTGCCTACGTGAGGCTTGGCGATAAGGAGCAGGCGTTGCTATGGCTGGGGAAGGCCTTCGAGGAGCGCAACATGTTTCCGCTGTATTTTAACAGCGATCCCTTCTACGACGGCTTGCGCTCAGACCCGCGCTTCGAAGACCTCATGCGCCGCGTCAGGCTGCCGCCGTAAGCCAAGATGAAAGCTGCCGCGAGATTGCGAGCAGCTTTTTCCACCCGCGTTTTTTGTGTACCTGTTCCAGTGCCTCGCGCCTTCGGGGCTAGAGATTTTACGCACCTCTCTATCCCTGCGCAGCGCCGGTACTACTGCTGAGGCGCTGAACCACAACGACATAACGAGCAGTTCAACTAGAGATAACAGCGCCAGGGCCCGCCATCTGCCGGGTGTTTTACTGCGGGCCCATCGTCAAGCTGTTCTAGAGAGGCATTCATAAACTACTTTGACAGGATTACACGATTACCAGGATTAGAAAACGATCCGGGTTGGCGCGGAACCACTTGGCATTCTTTCGTATTTTGTGAATGTGGTAATCCTGTCTAAGTTCGTTAAGGCAGGTCGAACAAGAGGAGTTCGGCTCGTTCCGTTCCCACAAGCTCGAGATTAGATTCCCCAACGATCACCAGGCCGCCGCTACACGCACTGCTCCAACTGAGTCTTACGCGGTCCGAGTGAAGGTAGTTTTTGATTTGATGCCGCGTCAACTGACCGCTGGAACCCTCGGCAAGCTAAACCTACTAGGAAAAGCACCTGTTGTAAAAAACAACACCCAAAGTGCATGTAAAATCGAAACCCCTAGTGAACCTCGATGAAAAGAGAGGCTTCCCCTTTCGATAGCGTTAACCGATGAACGTGACTTTCTGTTCGAGGAGTTGGTTTTGAGATCCTTACTTCGATTAGCAAAAGGGGCGGACTTGAAGGCCAGAACCGGACAATTGCATTTTCAAATCCACGCAAGAGAGCCTGGCTAAAGGTCACGCGAACCGCTTACAGGCACAGGACAGAAACCCTGATGTCCGAAGGCACTCCTTCGTCGCCCGTCAAAGAAATCGTGCCAAAGTTGACTATCTTGTACTTTGAGGACTTGTCGGGCGAGCGCGCTCGATATTGACCGATAAGGTTGGCGTTTGAAGCGGCATAGATTTACTAGACTGACTGCCGGATTACTCTAAGGAATGCCGGGTTCATCGGACTTAAAATCCATTGCGGAGCCGCTAGATCTCTTTCACCGCGCGTCCATTAAACGTCCAATAAGGATTCCCGTGAGTCCTTGAAGTGCGGTAGAGTGCTATCCATGCCGCGGGGTTTCCTGGAATTACAATAGGTCGCTTCTCTTTCACGGCGGCGACACGGGTTCGACTCCCGTACGGGACGCCAAATTTCCTAAACATTTGCAGGATCCGAATGTGTATCAAGCGGCCGGTGCTCTTCTTAATGGACTCTTCTGGACTTCCGCAGGGGTTTCGCTACATAGAAGAAGGTATCTTTGGCCACATCGATCACCGCATCCGCTTCTCGTCCGTTTGTTGTGACCTAAGATTAGAGTAAAAAACACGTTATGGAATGTACCTGGGCTCCTCGGTTCGTCGTTCCTGGTTGATAATCTAAGACGCCAATTTGGTCATCAGCAATCCGAAGCGGTCGCATGTCATCGCAATCCTGCGGCGAGGACATGACTTCCCAAACCTATTCACCGAGGTCTATTACGAATCGATAACGCAACGCTCTCTGAGAGCGAACTGGTGATTTGGTAGGATTAGATAGGAAAGGGTATGAGACCTAACATTCGTTGACCGAAAGGCCGCGAGGGTTCAAATCCCTCCCTCGGTACCAATCATTTCAATAACTCACAAACAGCGATCGAGCAAGACTCAAAGCTCACAACGGAGTTAGCTCCGTCCCCAATCGTCGATCGGGTCAAAGCGACGAATAAAGAAAGACCTATCATACAAAAAATTTGCTACGGCGTAGCGGTAGTAGGCGGCGCCTCATCAATCAGTGCTCACAATGTGAAGTTTCTGTTTGAACATCACGGGTACGAACGAAGATGACAATCCAATGGTCAAGTTTAATCATACGGTCGCGGCAACGATGGTGCACGGCTCGACGAAGGGATTGGAACTGCTAGACCCTCAAAGCTGAGCCCGTCTCGCGCATCATCACTGGATAAGCAACAGGCCTATTTCACGGGGACGGCGACAAAGTTGCATCCACTGCTACATGGCTTCCAGCAGAATTTACTCTAGCGCTTCAATTCCGCGGTCCAGTTCACCACGACATTAATCGGGCCGGTGCCTATTTCTTCAATCGTTGTGTTGATGAGAAAGCGCTGTCCGTCGGCCGTGACAGCATAGTGATTCCTGAAACCTGTCAAAGTAAGGACGCGCGTCGCGAAGAGCGTCTTGATAACACCCGGCTCGAATGTGGCTCCCAGCTTTACTTCCACCGCCATGAGTTTCCTATCGGCGGCAACGTAGAAAAGCTCTTTGCCGTCGCG
>JALZJF010000058.1 GCA_030859905.1 Acidobacteriota bacterium | reverse complement strand
CAGGTCGCAAATTTCCGAATGAGGTAAGTCTATGAACAATCCCACTACCGAAATGACCCTAGAGTCCTTGCGTTCCGTTCCGCTCTTCGCGTCGCTGGATGACCATTTGGCAACGGAACTGCGCAGCCTCCTGACGAGCAAGGTGGTAACCAGCGGCACGCAACTGTTCTATAAAGGCGATTCGGGAGATGCCATGTACCTGATCGAGAGCGGCAAAGTGCGCATCAGTATCAGGGACGAGGACGGCAGGGAAGTAACGCTGGCGGAACTTGCTCAAGGTGATTTCTTCGGAGAGATGGCTTTGATTGATGGCCGGCAACGCTCGGCGGATGCAATCGTTTTCGAGGAAGCGCGACTTGCAGTTCTATCGCGTAAGGCGTTTCTGTCTTTCGTCCGCTCATCACCCGACGTTGCTCTCGAAATGCTTGCTGCGCTCACGGATCGGCTACGGCGGACTGACGAACTTCTGCGTGGGCGTGTTTCCCGAAATGCTAATGATGAGGAGCGAGCCCGATCGACTACGGCTGACCGTGCGGCTGACTTGATCGCTGAATTTGGCGGCAGTTGGAAATTTATCATCACCGCCATAGTGCTGATAGCTTCATGGATGATCTTCAATTCCTACTTTCTCATAACCGGTTTCGATCCGGCGCCCTATCAGATGCTCAACCTGATAATGGCAGTAGTGGCTGGAATGCAGGCGCCGATAATCATGATGTCGCAGAATCGCCAGGGCGAAAAGGATCGGCTGCGAGCGGACTTGGATTACCAGGTCAATCTAAAAAACGAGATTTCACTCACTGAGGTATTAAGACGATTGGACGTGCTCGAAACCGAACGCTTGCCAAAATTATTCGAGGAACAAAATACGCTGATAAGCGAGTCCAAGGCCGTTGGCCTGCGACGCAACGTCAGAACCGAGGAGCGGTAGCAACCGGGTCTAGTGCCACCATCAGTGGACAGCAACACGTGATTCAAACCATCTTTTTCGACTTTAATGGCGTCATCATCGATGACGAGCGACTGCAATTGGCTGCCTACCAGCAGGTGCTGCTTGACCACGGCATTGAATTAACCGAGGCCCAATATTTCGGGGCCCTGGGTATGGACGATCGGAGTTTTGTCCGCGTGGCATTGGAACGGGCCGGTAAGTTATCGGACGACACGACTCAGGCCGTGCTGCAGGCTAAGTCATTGGTCCATCGCAAAATGATCGAAGACGAACTGCCGCTGTTTCCCGGAGTGGTTACATTTCTAAAATCCAGCGCGCGCCATTTTTCATTGGGTCTGGTAAGCATGGCCGATGAGAATGAAATCAGTTACGTGTTTGACCGGGCGGGGCTGCGCAAACTCTTTTCAATCATCGTGAGCGCCGATGATGTGGGGGTTTGCAAACCTGATCCTGCGTGCTACCTGCTGGGACTGGAAAAACTCAACGAGAAAAGACGTGAGGCCAGGCTGATGCCTTTGCTGCCCCGCGAATGTTTGGTGGTTGAAGATTCCCCGCCGGGAATTCAATCGGGAAAAGCGGCCGGCATGCGAACTCTGGCGGTGACAAACACTGTCTCGGAGGCGGAGTTGCGGGCGGTAGGCGCGGAAGTTGTGACAGCGAGTCTCGCTGATTGGAATGTAGACGCGGTTCGACACCTCTTTTCATAAGGATGAAGTCAGAAATCAGGAGCCAGAAGTCAGAATTCAGAATTAGGTCTTACGTTAATTTCTTTTCCTTACCGCCTTACCTGTCTCTCGGCGCGATTCTCTTCGCAGTTGTAATTTCCATCCTTGCCGCACTCTATCCTGCCGCGCGCGCCGCACGCATCGATCCGGTCAAAGCGCTCCGGCACGACTAAGCGGCTCTGCCTTGGCTAGACATGCACGATCCAAGGGACTATTCAAGCCACGCTGGCAGGTCAGGAGGGGGGCAAAGCGGAGCGCGCCCCCGCTCGAGCTGAAGGCCACTCAGCTCTGTCTGCAAATTTGGGAGAGCTTGTTGTGAAATTCAAGGATGAATGGTTGCGAGTCTTGAGCGGGGGCGCGCTTCGCTTTGCCCCCTTCCCGACCTGCAAATTACCGTGCGTCCTCTTTGGCTTTTACATTAGAAGATTCAGGCTGCAGTGATAGGCTTGCCGCAGCGATTACAGAAACGGGCAGAAGTCTCTTTCTGAACAGCCCCACATGCAATACAGGTGCGGCCCAATTGTAGATTCGCGCCGCAAGAGGAACAGAATCCAGAGCCGGCGCTGTTTGCGGCCCCGCAAGTTCCACAACGGCCGGGCAGCGGAGGAATGTAGCCTCCGGCCTTGCGCGCTATGTGCTCTTCGATTATCTTCCAGGCATCTTCGGTAATCCGGTATTGCCAGTAAGCGCCTAGCGCCGGCAGCGCCAGCAGTAACCCGGCAGATAGTATCAGGGCAACGGCAGCGACAGCGGCTTTGTCAAACCACTTCTGCATGCCAATCTCAACCCGCGTACCGCCCGCCTCCGGCGTAATCTTGATTGTCAGGGCGGCTGATAGTCCGGTGAGGTCGCGCAACGTGCTAGACTTGCGCGCCTGTAGCAAGCTCGTGGAAGACACTTGCATCGTTTGCACTTCGTAGTCTTCGCCAAAAAGATTGCGTAGCTCAGCAACGAGTTTGTGAACGTCGACTTCAACGCCAGGGTAATATCTGCTATCCATTGTCAAGAACCGAAACTAACGTGAAAGTTGACTTGATAGCCAGACAGTTTTCGCGCGCAGAAAAGAAGCGATTTGAACACTACGTGGTGACGCGCGTCTGGCACCTGTTAGGGGACTTGTCCATAAAGTTTGTAACACAGCAATACGTTACAAGACCAGAAGGGCGAGCTTTGACTGACATGTTCTTCCCGCAGTTCCGACTTCATATAGAGGGGCACCACACAAAACAGATTGACTGTGACCAACTGAGAGAAGCTGAGATTATCAATGCAACCGGACACGATGTCATTCGCATTGACGTGACAAAGGATATCGAACAGATTAATGAAGCGATAGATCAAGTAATAAGAAGACTCCAAAAGGATAAGCTAACAATGACGGACTTTGAAGCTTGGGATCCAGATGCCGAACAGAACCCAAAGAAATGGATACACAATGTACCGCTTCAAAGGGGAGTACCAACTCGACCGGCAAGCGACCAACAATCAAGAGGGACTTGTTTGGAGCCGTGTATCAGAACGGGTAAGCACCTATCCGGCGCCCTGAACCTTTGATCAATCCCAATTCTGTCGCCCACTGAAGCGGGCTCTGCGAATGTTTGGTTTCGTTACCTAGCCCGGATTATTCATGAACCAGCATTCAATCCAGCCTGCGGTAGCAGGCGGCAGCGTAAAGCCTGGGGCGTGAGCCCCAGGAAAGCAACGAAGATGAGCATCAGCCCGTGTTAACGGGCGG
>JALZJF010000055.1 GCA_030859905.1 Acidobacteriota bacterium | reverse complement strand
ATGAGAGAGACCCAACGCGTGCTGGACCCGGCACCGGTTTCCACGTCCAGGATGACTAAGAACTTGTTACCGAGAACCCCGTAAGAGAGGTTGCGATTAGGTCCCTTTGGGTGAAACACACTTTGCGGGCCTTTCTGCACCAAGATGCCGGGGTTTGGACCCGAGTTGGTGTGGGTGACAATCTTGCCGTCGAAAGTTTTAGACGGGCTTGTTTCCCAAGGACTGGCTGTGAAGAACAAGCCGACATCGATATTGAGCGGTGTACAGGCCATCTAGCTCTCCCTTTCGAGACGTCATGAGGATCGTCAACATCAGGCAGTTTCCCAGTTGTCAACTATTCGATTGCCAAGTAGATCAATTTCAAAATCTGGCCCACCTGCCTATGGAAAGATGTCATAGCTCATGAAGCACTCACTTGCCAATCCAGCGGTGGACACCTGTCCCCGACGCCACATTAATCTCTGGCACGAATCCAAGTTCGCAGCGAGTGTTTTCCGGCCTGCATTTAGCAAGTGCTACAAGAAAGCACGTCGGTGAGATTTCCAATCGTGAGGCTTGCGAAGGTATTGTTGGCCGCGAAAAATGCGTATTGAACTCTCCTCCAAATCCTCTCTTCCTGTGCTGATTCTGCTCATTTGTATATGCGCAAGTGGCAAAAAACATTTCACACCAATTTGTAATACTAAGCTCACAAGGCGTAGGAAGTTGGCCCACCGGCGAAATATTGTGGAGACCGCCTCTTTGACGTCTCGGCATGAGCTAAACTTTTTCCCTACCTCTCCTTCGGAAGACTTCATCAAGGGTCTTTCTATTTACCAAATCATTTGGGGCGCGAGGCACTTTGTTGAATGCTCAAGACCTCTCGTTGCTCTTGATCAGCGTTCGCTCAAGCCGGCTACATCATCAGCATGAACGAAAAGCAGCCTAACGAGGACGAAGGAAAAGAGCTAGATCAAGATTTGGCTGAAAGACAGGTAAAACTGAAATGCTACGGGGAGGGTCGTCTCACAAACGGAAAGCGGCTGGCCCGATAGCCAACCGCAAATGTTTGAAAACATTAGTGCCCAGTAGGATCCGAACATGCGACCCACCGGTTTTCGGCCAGTGCGTCAACCTAAGTTTACCAACTGACCTGGTACCGCTAACTCCATTAATCCCAAGAGTGGTGAGCCCAGCTAGGCTCTCCTTTCTATCTTTAGCGACAAGTCTGACCACAATGGATCTAGACTCTTCTTTACTCAGCTGCTTGCGCCTAAGAATGCAAAATATTTCAGCTTTAACTTTTAGCTTTGTTTTGAGATGAGCAATGTGATGGGCTAGACAGGGCTAGCCGTGATGACGAAGGGGGAGCACTAACGGTCTACAATTCGGAAACGGTAGCTGTCTACGTTTTCGGATGTGCCGTCCGCGTTGACACCGTTGAGTTTGAGTTGATATTCGCCAGGCAGCGCTTGTCGTGCTGGCACGGTAACAACGAGAACCAGTCCGCTGTCCGATGGAACTGGCTTAAGCCTCTCGGCCGTTAGAACCGGAGCTCCATTTCCAGTCAGCAGAGTCACACGATAGCTTTGGAATTCAACCGTGGCGAGCCTTAGCTGGAGTTGCATTGCTTCCGTGCCTGAGGGAATGAGCACCTTTTGCACATCACCTCCGGCGCGCGTCTGTCCACCGGGCGTTATCAGAACAGTGAGGACTTGGCGCGACACTTTCGGGCGCAAACTGCTGACAGCCATCCAAGAAATGCCGCCCACCAACACCACTGCTGCGACTATTAGGGAGAAGGCTAGTGCGGGCTTGCGCACAGGCAGCCAGGAGAGAAGGCTCCTGCTCTCCTTATTACGTTCAGCTCCTTGATCAAACTTTCCGGAACGTACGTTGCGCGCTCGGCCACTGATTGCGCCTTTGTCGGCGATGTAAGCCGTCAAGGCGTTCGCGAAAAGCATTTGCCGCCGCCTTTCCGGTGAATTCATGAAGTGGGATTCAAAAGCGCCGCGATCGCGCTCTGTGAGTCCGCCCGCTAGGTACTGGTCGATCAATTCGTCTTCGAAGATCAGCAGCTCTTCGTAAAGGCCTGCTTCGGTGAAGAGACGTTCCTCGAGCGGCTCCTGCCGCTCCTGCGGTAGAAGGCCGAGCAGGTACAACCTTAGGTCTCCTTCTTCCTGTTCGCGCTGTTCCATCCGCTCCTTCTTTATATAAGACCCCTCTATAGAAATGCCGTTTTCGTCACATCCCTTTCAGCCCGCGGTCTGTTGGGCTAGGCAATCCTGGACGCATTGTCGGAGGGCAGTACGGATGCGATGCGCGCGTATCCTCAGCGCGTTGAGGGCGATTCCCAGTTGCGCGGCCAGCAACTGACGGTGGTCTATTTTTGCTCTCTTTTCCTCCTGGTAATACTGCAGAACCAACTCTCGGGTGTCGGGAGGCAGCCGACTCATACAGCGTTCCAGGCACTCGTACTCCTGTTCGAACTCTTGGGGAAGCTGTGCGGGCAGCAGGGGGAGGGGCCGCGTACTCTTTCGCACGTACTCGAGGTGAACTTTGTTCGCCACACCGTAAAAGTAGAGAGAAGGGTCGCCGCTGAAGGTCTTGGCAATCTCACCCACTCTTTTGGCCACTCGGTTGATCGCCTCGTCTGCCAGGTCTTCAGGCTCAGGGCACCCTCGGCAGGCGAAAATTTTGATGAGCCGCACTCGAATTTCTTCGTAGCGCCTCCCCGCTTGCTCGCGTTCTGCATCGAGCCATTCCAACAGCGCGTCGAAGGCATCCTGGGTCATAGCCCATTTTTTGTTTGCCGTAGCCAAGGACTGCCGGTCAGTGCTCATAGATCTTTCTTCGCACCCTCCACCACCTTATGTAAATACAGCATAGCGATATAACAAGTGCCACCGTCACGCTGGCCTGCGAAGGCGCGACCCAGTGCGCTCTCGCTCTAAGGCCGCTCTCAATCTTCCCTCCGTACTCACCCTGCAATACAAAGGCTGCCCAGAAGTAAGGTGCGTGCCAGCGTCTCTGTCGCCACATGGCCACCTGCGCTGCGCGGAGCGCCGCCGCGGGAGACCGCTGCTCCTGAAGCATCTCGCGGTAGAAGTGTCTCATCAGTTCCGCCGTCGCGTCGTCGTCAACCTTCCACAAGCTCGCCACCACGCGCGATGTCCCGGCGTTCATGAAGCCGCGGACGAGACCGACCAGGCCCTCACCCCTTACGTCTTTGCCCAGCGCTGTGTTGCAGGCGCTGAGAACAACCAGGTCAGCCTGCAGATTCAGGTTGTAGATGTCATCGAGGCGCAGGAAGCCTTCCTTGGCGTGACCCGCGCTATCAAACCGTGACAGCAGCAGACCTGACAACTCCGGGTGCTCGCTGTCAAGCACGCCGTGCGTGGCAAAGTGTATTATACGGTAATGGCGCAGCTCGGAGCTGGTAGCCGCGGTCTTGTCGGCGTCGAACCCGACCGCTCTCAGATTATCACCGCCGGGGATCACGCCGATAATCGCCTCAGCCTCTTCGCGCGAGGCGAGGAGGCGCGGGATGGTGCCGTCGCCTGAGGTCGCGCTGATGTCGCGCAAGGCCTGTCGCATCTCAGTATCGCGCGTCTGCGCCATTGCGACCAACTCTACGTGCCCCCGCGCAAGCCGTTCATCATCCGCCTCGAAGACCGGGTCTGCGAAGACCGCGACGGCCTTCGCGGGCTGGGGCCGCCGGCTCGCCTCGCCTCTTAGCGTCGCGAGCGCCGAGGCCGAAGGCTGGGACGTGATCTCGTGCTCGACCATCAAGGGCGTCGGCTCCCCGCTGCGGCCGGGGATGGGCAGCGCGTTGAAGGGTATGTACTGGAGCGAGCCATCGGCGACAATTAGCAGGCGCTTCGTGCCCAGGCTCTCGGCGGCTGGAGCGAGCAACATCTCCGAGAGCGCCGCCGCCTTCTGCCAGTACTGCCCCTCCGCCGCTTTCGCGCGCGCCTGCCGTTCGTCGAACGTCTCACCTTGCACCGGCGCGGGCGCGACCAGGAGGCTGCGCAGGTGATTTGCGGCCTCCTCTACCTGGCTGCGGGCCGGCAGCTCATAGCTGTGGATCGAATCCTTCGCCACCAGCCACAGGTAACTCCGCTCCTCGCCCAGAGAAAACTCAAGGAGGAGGGTGTCATCGTCGAGGACACGCTCGCGTATCTCACGCAGGAGAAGCGACCGCGGTTGACTCTGTTCGGTGTGTTCTAAGCTGGCGACCCGTACCCGCACGCTTACTTCCTGATATTGAGTCGTCAGCTCGCCAATCTCTTTGGCGAGGGCGTTCGCTTCGGCACCCGCCTGACCGGTTGCTGGCAGGCGCATGCGGCGCTCAGTTTTCTCGGTCAGCTCCTTACGTAAGGTGCGCTCACGCGCCAGCAGTTCCGGATCGGCCTTCTCGCGCACTCCAACGCGGGCGGCGGCCAGCGTTTCAAGTAGTGATCGTGCTCTCGCGCTCTCGCTCGCCTCGAAGGCAGCGGCGTCGTAACCTTCGGCCGGGTATTTACCGTGTAGTTCCATCAGCAGGTCTATGTAGAGCTCGTAGAGCTGTCGTACGGAGGCGAAGTAGGAGGCGCGCAAATCCTGGCTTGCCACCTTCGTGCGCAAAGACTCAACGACCCGAAGCGCCGCCTCTATTTGCGCTCGGGCAGCCGACAGATCGCCGCGCTCACGCTCTGCCCGCGCGATGTTGTAGAGCGTCGCGGTTTCTCCGAAGCGGTACTCCGCATCTCGGCTGAGCGACAGCGCCCGTTTGTAACATTCGAGCCCCATTTGCTTTCGCCCCTGATCTTCATAGACGCGGCCCATCAGGTTTAGTGTATCCGTCTCCTCCCGAAGATCTTTCTGGGCGTGCGCGAAGGCGCGCGCGAGGAGGTAGTTCTTGAGGGCCCCAGTCTTATCACCCCGAGAGTTGTAAAGCCTGCCAATCTCTTTAAGCACAATGATCTCCAAGCGCTGATCGCCTATAAGTCTGCAAGTCTCAAGAGCTAGGCGATGATATTCAAGTGCCTTCTGTTTATCTCCCAAGAAGTAATAAACTCTGCCAGCACTGTAGAGCGTGGATGCTTCTCCGCCCCGGTAGTTCACGGCTCGAAAGAGGGACAACGCCCGCTCATAGAGATCAATGGCCCTCTGCTCTTGTCCGACTCTGCCATAGACATAAGCCATCCCAGTTAACACTCTTGCTTCTTCGACAGGATTACCTACGCTGCGAATAAGCGGCATAGCCCTTTCAAAAAAGTTGAGTGCTTCTTGGCTCTCCCCTATGCGAGAGTAGAGGCGACCGATTGCGGTAAGTGTGACGGCTTCCCCTCGGCGGTCATTTGTGGCTTGCCAGAGGGCGAGAGCTTGATTATAGAAATTGAAAGCTTCTTTTATCTGGGCTAAATCCGAAGAGGTGTAACCTAAATAAGTAAACGTCTGGGCTTTTCCTTGGCGGTCATTTGCGGCAACCCAGATGGCCAGAGCTTGGTGATAAGATTTAAGCGCTTGGGGTAACTTGCCAGACCAGTAGTAAACTTCGCCTAAATTGTTAAGCGCTTGTGCTTCCCCCACACGATTACCCACAGCCTGACTTAATTTGATTGCTCTAAGGCAGTGTCTAAGTGCTCTTTGATTCTCACCTAGAGATGCGTAAACATGGCAGGCCTCGCTAAGCGTTTCGCTTTTACCCCAACGATCTTTTATTTTCCGGGAGAGTTCGAGTGCGTGATTGTAGTATGTAAGGGCGTTTTCCAACTCATGGAAAGACTGGTAAACATCCCCGATGCGTTTGAGTGTGCGTCCTTCTTCACGACGATCACCGGCTACTTTCCAAAAGGGAAGGGCTTCCCTATATTTATCAATAGCCGTGCGGCTGGACTCTGGTTCGCCATCCTTCTGCAGTTGTCCTCCATCAGCTAATAACTTCTCGGCCGCAATTCGGTGCTTGTCAGTTGGTATGACCTGTCTGATCTGCTCAATCCTCAGCTCGTATTGCCCGCGCGTGTCCTTGGCTTCCAGCGAGCGCACTTCTAGCTGGTAGATTCCTGACACTTCGCCAATAAGTGAGATGGGCGTCGGTTCCCGCCGTCGGCAGTCGAGTTGGATAAGTACCTGCCCGCTCGGCGCGATGAGCGTCACGCCCGCATCTGTACCTTGCAGCTTAATGAACGCGTGAAAATATTGACCGACCTCGAGCGCGATCTGATAGGCGTGAACCTCTCCCGCGGAGAGTTCACGTGTTACCGATTCCTTTAGCTTAAGCAGAGGGATACTATTGTCCTGTTCCCCTCCTCCAGACTTGGCGAAGGCGGTGTAAGGCCCGGGGAATATCAGTGCCAACAGGACAAAGGAAACGGCCAAGAGCGTCAGACTACTTTTGACATGGTGACGACATAACATCCACACTTCCTGGTGCCAGGCCTCCATTTCCTATCAGACTATCTTGCGCTTACAAACAGGTAAAGAGGTGGTCGCCGAAACGCCACCCCACACACCTAGAAGAAGAGCTCCTCTATTCGCTGGTCCCCCCAGAGTCGTAGCTTTAGGTTGGCCTCGCCACTAGGAACTTGCTTCCGTGGGCATTTGCGTTCTTTCACCCGTGCCGCCCCTCATTAGTCATCATGGCAGTCACACTCGTGGAAATCCGTGGGCGGGTTCTTCATACTTCCGATGAGGTTTCTTAAGCTTCTATTAGGGTCAGCATTTCTGTTAGGATCAGCATTTCGATGGCCGGGGAGCGCAAAGCCGCTACCTGATACCACGTCGAACTGTTGCCGCAACATCTTGTCAGCAAAACACGTTGTCTCGGGCTTGCCGGTGCGAGGGGCACGTTTGGTTGCGGCCAAGTATGCCTTGAGGAAATCCGCCCAACCTGAGTCTCTGGCGAAATAGAGTTGCTGGTATGCCTTCATGTCAGCCGGGACTTCCGACCACGGGAAATAGATCGAGACGCCGTAGGAATATTGCACTGTCCATCCACTGTAACAGGACTTCAAGATGAAGCCCTTTGCCTTGCGAAAGTTCACGGGCGCCATCCAGCGCTCTTTGCTCTCCCTTAATTCTTTGCCGCCAGGTTCGGCATCGTTGCGCCATTTTGCCCGGAAATCGTCGTCGGCCAGTTGGGCATCCCACTCTTTGCCTTCCGCCTCTTGCTCTTTTTCGACGCCGAGAATGGCGTTCAATACATTTTGGCAAGCCGTACGCACGGCATCGTGATCACCCTTTCGGAACTTTGACTTTAAAAGCGTGCAGAAGTCGTAGAGGTCCGTGTACTGCTCGTTCTTGTAGAGTTGTGCCTCCCAGTGCGAGAGAAGGATGGCATTTCTGACGTGGGGATCGCCTGCCTTCGGGTCCGGCAAATGACGCATCAGTGTGTCGGCAAGGCTCCTGATGGCCTTCATCAACAGGACGCACTCTTCGAGGTCGCATGCTGCCTGATCCACAGAGACGTTCGCTGCCTGATAGACAGTATAGTGCTTAATGTAATCGCAGACGATATTCTTTGCCAACGCCCTTACATCGTTGCCCCGCTCGCGGACTCTTTCCAGCACTTGGGCGTATGGCCAGCCGGCCATCGGCTCAAAACCCTCGGCGCCTATCATCACCTTTACGTGCTTGTGTATGATGTAGGCGATCTCTGTCATGCTCATCAGGCAACTGTCGAGGCCGAGGATGTCAAGCCGCTTCTTGTCTAGTAGGTCGCGATTTATGCGTTTTATCAACTGGCCGAGATTGATCACATTCAGCGCTTTTCTGCGGCTCGTCTCCTCCCCCCTGAGGAAGTCTCCGACGGTGCCACTGCCATGCCCCGACAGAACAAGCATGTAGTGGTCGGCCCTGTAAATACCCGTTTCGCCGATACAGTCTCTAACGAAATCAAAAATCTCGTCCTGGTAACTCAGGCGCGCCTTTCCTTCCAACTGATCGGCTGTTGTTGAGCCTCCTTTCCGCGGACCTAGATTTCTGGCGGCCTTTTCTGCCGCTTCCTTCTTTGAGAGCGCCTCATTGAGTTCTTTATGGACGTCTTCCGGAGTCATACCCCTGCGGATAGGGAGCATCGTGTTGTCGTGCACGCCTGAGTTGAGTTGCGCGACAACGGCGACACTATCGCCCAAATCCGTTTTCGTCATCTCGGTGAGGGCGTACACGCATTCCTCGCTCAGACTGTTATTGCCGGCCAAGTAAACCATGACCGTCCATTTATATCTTTTCTCGACATTCAAAATATGAATCCTCCTTCGGTTCAAGGTCAGGGAAGCACTGGTCGGCATTCCGAGTTTCTAATTAGGCTCTAGATATCCAGCTAGGAATTGCTGCCAAACTAACCTTAGCAGTTTAGGATATAGGCCCAGCGCTGAATCCTATGTGCGTTGCAGAAGTTAAAACATCCAGGAGTGCTTCCACACATAGATGACGTTATGAGGAAAGGTATTTCACGCTGGTCAGAGCTTAGAGTCGAGTTCCGAATTGCGTATGCTACGAAACACCATGATTTCGAGAATAACGCGCTTCCGTGACTGGGCGGATTCTAAAGCAAACCCGATAGGAAATGAAGGATAATTGAAACGAGAGTTGAAGTGCTCTGTAACGCCGGTGGATTGACGTTGTCTCCGGCCGCAGTAGGCTGGTAATGACTCAAGGCGCGCGCCTGCCATAAATTTTCAGAGTCCGTTGCTCAAAACTTAGGCTTAGGCCTCTACAGTGGCAAAAGGCCACACGGGTGGTGATGCGCGAACAACGCCAACCCGTTGATTCAAGCTTCTTCCGGCG
The DNA here is from genome assembly GCA_030859905.1 of Acidobacteriota bacterium. Taxonomy (GTDB): domain Bacteria; phylum Acidobacteriota; class Blastocatellia; order Pyrinomonadales; family Pyrinomonadaceae; genus PSRF01. Next base: position 666 of record JALZJF010000055.1, on the reverse strand, counting down.
AATATACTCCGCGCCATCGAAATCGTAGCTCAGGAATACTCACAATTCTTGGCCCCGCCCAGAACTAATAGCTAATTAGAAGTGGGTTGATCTGCGTGCCGCTAAGTTATCAGTCACTTCGCCGTATTGCACTCCCGGAGATTGGTTGTGGAAAAGCGTTTTGGCCACTCATAGCCAGTTGTATTTCCGTCCGAACTAGGAACGCTGAAATGAAACACCCCGAAACCACATAGTTATCGGAACTCATTTTCGGGCGTTCTCACTGGGCTCTCGGTGGGGAGGGAAGTTCATTGCCAAGTAGCGCAACCATACGACTAAACGTCTTCGACGGGAGACGCAAAACGCTCGATGCCAGCCTTAAGCTGCTGATAACGCTTAGGGACGGTACTCAGAAGCAGTTAAAGAGGGACTATTACGGGGGCCGACCATTAACTTCGCACTACTCCTTAGTCGTGACTATAACGAGTCATGCTAAAGCAGAGCATTTTTAGCCCGGCGGCGCGGCAAAACAGCCTGTGGAGAACCGAGGTGTCTCGAGCTGCCGCGCCGGTGGGCTAAAAATGAGTTGGACTAAACCGGCGGGGTGACACTATGGGCATTGAATGGGTGATAGGTGCCGCGGAGAAACCAAGGGGCTGTGGAATTCGTGCAGCCGCTACGATATTC
>JALZJF010000051.1 GCA_030859905.1 Acidobacteriota bacterium | reverse complement strand
GCCAACGGCAACCGAAAAGGAACTACTGTGTCGCCGTGCTTCCAGTACCCATGGAGGTCCGGCAGCGACATAATCTCTTCTTTGCTGATCACGGGTCTGTGCTCAGTAACCGTCGAGTAGTTGAGTGAGTCGCGACCTTTATCCTCGACGCTGGCAGTCGTCCCAATCTTGGGTCTTTCGATCTCCACTTCGCCGATTGTGTCGCTAATCCAGCGAGCAGATTCCGGCTCGCCACACCGGTAGAAGAGCTTCAGCCGGGGCGCTGCCAACATGGTCTTGGCTAAGGATTGGTAGTACTCCTCGTACTGTGCCTTGCCCTGCGTGCCCTGGATCAACTTGAGTCCATACTTGCGCCCTTCCGTCTCGGCTTCGTAGAGCGCGGGCAGGCGATGCAAGGAGTGAACCTCGTCCACAATCACCCAACAAGGATAGGCCTCCCCCCACTCTGGCGACACCGACATGAGCCGCTTCATAAGCAAGTTGATGAAGACCGCCTGTAGGGGACGCAGCGCCTCGCGTGAGTCCATCGTCGAGGTGATGAAGATCCAGCCTTTGCGCTTTGCCGCCCATTCCGTGAGGCTGATCTGTTCCTCGCATTCTTCTCGTTCTGGAAGTAGACGAAGGGTCTCTCCTAGATCGGAAAGCACACCCAGAACACCCGCTCGCTGCCCATGAGCGTTTCGTGGGATCAGGTGCGCGTGCTCGGTGTCGGCCACAATCATGTCAATCGTTTCCGCGCTTCTGAGCCAAGTGACCAAAGCCTGCGGAGTGGGTTTGAATTCCAACATCCGGCCGAGTATGGCCCGTGCTGCTTTTAAGAAGAATCCGGAAGTCGAGGCCTGGCCCAGATCGGATTTACCGGGCAGGAAACTTTCAGTGACAAGCTTCTTATCAGTCACGACATGGATCTCAAGCGAAGGCGACCAGAAAGGTGATCTTTGATCCAGTGGGTTAAGGACGATGTCGCCGCGGCGCGGATTGTAGTGACGTTTGACGAACTCACAGGCGGGGTCATAGATCACCACTGCTTCAGCCGGCTGGCGAGCTGCAATCTGCAAGAGGAAGTGGTGAATCGTTTGGCTCTTTCCAGTTCCCGGGTCGCCCAGCATCATGATCCCCTCGGTCTCCTCGCGTCGCGACATCCTGAGCCAGACGGGCTTTTCTTCATAGCCGAAATACTCGCGAACTCCTCCGATGACTCGTTTCGTCAGGCTCGGTGGTCGTTTCAATCTGCCTATCACTGCTAACTCCTTTCCGGTCGAAAGACAGGCAAGCCCAGACCACCAATCTCTCGCATCTCACGCGCGTATTCGGTGTGTTTCAGTAGGCGGATCCCACGCACCAATCTTCCTTCCTCGTATTCGCGGTTAACGCGCAAGTCGAGATTGACGGAGAGGATCATTCCGGCGATGACGATCAACGGCAGCGGTATGAAACAGATCCGATAGAGACCGATCAGCGACCTTCCCTGGTAGATGTGATCGCGCAGCCACAGGTACATCTCGTAATCCTTCTGCGGAACGACGCGCCAGTAGAAATACTTGTAAGGAATGCCCTCTTGAAGTCGGAAGAATGGTCCCAGCTTTGGGTCGAACTTGACCGCTCCTGTCTCATCTAGGACGGGTGTCACCTGGTCATCGGTGCATGCAATCACCTGCTCCTTGCCAGTCGAACGATCGTCAACAACTCTCACTAGTAGGGCGTAATGCGAGGGCTGCTTGCGCGGCATGAAAGACTTGATCGAGGCCTTGATGTACTGCTTAAGATAGAGCCTCTGCAGTGGAAAATATCCATATCTGGTCCTGAGCCAGATGCCTCCTATGACCACCGCGATCCCGATCACTATCCAGAGCAAAAAGTAGCTGTAAAGGCGACCCTGAAAGTTTCTGATCCGGGTTCTTCCCTCTTCCGTTAAAGCGTTACGACTCGCCACATCAACCTCCTTTTTTGGGTATCAAAATACTCACGGGCAAGTGTCACCCTACCCTGGGAGGAGCTGTTGAACGTCCCTCAGAACCTGCCCTCGAACGACGATCCGCGAGAGCCCGATCGGCGATGACATGGACCTTTTCCTTTACGAAAAGGCGGAGCTTCTTCCACTCTTCAGTGCTCAACTTGTCATCAGCGAGGAGTTGAAAGCCGTTCGCGACAAGGTAATGGGTCCGGACAAATTGCTCGAATAGAATGCGTTCGCTTTTGGACAATCCATTCCCTTGATTGAGCTTTTCCAATGCTGCCTCACGACACCAATCGTGTGGTGTCACGTTTGTCTTATTGACTTCCTGTTCTAGCTTTAGGTAATCCTCATCCGTCAATCGGTAGGAGATTGTGTGTGGGAATCGGCGGCCCTTTTTGATCATCGAAGCTCTTCCTTTCTGACTTTTCAGCTCATTGGCCCAGCATGCACAGCACGCTGGCGCATGCTGTGCATACCTGGAGACGACTATCTCCTGTGGTTGCTTCAGCAGGCCCGGCATGCGGAACGGCTGCTTAGCATGCCAGGCGCATGCTCCGTGTGCGTGACGCGTCACCCTTTAGGGGTGACGTGTCAAGAAAATTCAGGTGCATAGCGCCTCCTCACACTTCCACGCTCTCAGGGGTGAACCTCTAAGCTCCTGAGAATGCATCCGCAGATTTGCCATTGTCGTTCGAATTAGGACGCGGCTTGCGGCCCACAGTTGGCTTGGTAACCAGTCCCGAGATCAGCGTCTCGGCAGTCTTGAGATACCTTTCGGTCGCTCCCTTGACTGCCTGTTTGAGTTCGGCATCCAGGGCATTGATGACCCCTCTTTGCCTCAGAAGATCGGTTAGCTGGAAGTCACTGGCTGGTACAGTTAGAGTGATGTCGAAAGTCCGGACATCAAGCGTGGATGACTCCTTGATTTCAACTTTCGCGCGTTCAGATTTTGCTGGCATCTCCGTCTCTTCCCTTCTTCAAGATTGAATAGTCTTCGGCTGATTCAAAGAATTGGTGGCACAAGGAACCCTCACCCAGTTGCCTCACGGCTTCGGCAGTTTGGCAGCTCGCAACGGCTCCGGAGCAAATCCCAGGGCAACCACTTCAGCTTCCGGGGCGAACGGAGCAGGCACGGTCATCTCATCCAATCGGGTTGCCAGATACAGACCTGCACCTTCCTCGCTCATGCCGCTAATACCGTTGTCTGGGACGCGGACGAGCAGCGCGGGACCATCAAGCCGAACCTTTCCCAGAGAGACGACCTCAACGCCAAGCGGCTCTGGCCTGTAACGGACGAAAAGCTTTCCGTGGGAGCAAGTAACGTCTACCTGGGTATCGACCAACTGCACTCCAGGTGGCATCAGACCCGCGCTGTTAAGGCCAGACAAGAGAGCTGTAACGCTTACTGGTGTGCGCCTATTCAGCGATTCACTAGCGGCGAATAGACTGGCAGCCGTAGCTAATGCGGTCGCCTCGCGAATCCGCTCTTCAGTGCGGAAGACCTCACCTTCAGTGATAGCCATAAAAGCCCTGACCTGCTGTTGTCGTTGCCTCTCGACGATCTGCCGCGCCTGGTTCTGAGCAAGGCTGACGTGTGGATCTACCGTCCCCGTTCTTTGAGGGAGGACGATAGAAACCAACCGAACAGCGACGATCACACCTACTACGACGCCGACGATTAGCACCGGTCTCTTGTGTTGCCATTGCGTCATGCTGATACTTCCTCAAGGTCTTCCATGTTCGCTGTGTTAGTTCCCTCGCGAGAGGCAAATGCCACCTCAACCCATGTGTCGATTTCGGGGTGCTCTTCATTGGCAGCCTCTTCCAGCCTGGCGAGTGCCTTGCGCAAACTGGATAGTTCTTTCTGCTCTTTGCCAAGGCAGGCGAGGTACTCGGCGATCACATCTTCGGTTAGCAGCGTCACCCTGTCATCGACCAACGCGGTAAGCAGATCAATGGATTCACGCAACCCGGGCTTATCCCTCACTTGCGGCATATCCCACTTAATGAGCTGCGTGATCTTGACCGTCGCGCCAATCAAATAGGCCGATGCTCGGGGTACCCGGGCTCGCAGAATTCGCACCTCTTCTTCCGGCTGGGCCAGCTCCATCCAAGTGACGAAGCAACGTGAGCGTAGCGGTTCAGAGAGCATCTTAAGGTTGTTGGTTGTGAGGGCCACTATCGGCATTTGCTCGCGCCGGCGCACGCCAATCACACCTTCCAGTTTTGGGACGCTAGCCCATCCTCGCGCTAAAGGTTGGAGGAGAAGATTCTGAATCTTCAACTCGAGCTTATCGACCTCATCCAGGATCAGCACAGGCGGCGGTTCGCCCCGATCGGCGGCTTTTTTAGCGTAGGCAAATGCCTCGAGGAACTCTCCCAGTTCGTAGAACTCCTCGGTCCAGACAAGAGAGCGTGCGTCAACTGCTTCAATGCCGCCGCGCAACAACTGCTGGATTGCGCGTTCCTGGGCCCTCTGTCGCCACCCACCCAGGATCTCTCTGACGGTCAGCCCTTCAACGCCCGGAACATAAAAGAGCGACAGATTGCAAGACTGAGCGAGCCCCTCACCGAGCGAAGTCTTGCCTGAGCCCCGGGAGCCTCCGAACAAGATGGGATGAAACTGACGCAATGCCAGGGCAACGTCGCTTAGAGTGTGCGACTGAGGAATGTACCCTGTGGCGGCGAGCAGATCAGCAAGCGCATCCTTACCGCGCTCGCGAACGAGACGACGCGGATCGATGCTTGGTTTATTTGGATCCCTCAGTTCCATTTCGACAGCCTTCCATCCTTACCTACTTGGCGGTTTCACTTTGCGCCTACGGCCGCAGGACCGCCGCTGCAATCTTGCGCATCTCAGAAGACATTCTGGGCATGGCCGCTCTGATCTGTTCTGGCGAGCCGCTCGCCAGGAGCTCAGCGAGTTCCCGCTCGCTCAAACCTGTTGTCGGTCGCGCTGTATCCACGTCCGTGAGTGAAGCCAGACTCTCGCTGTCCAGCTCCGGAGTTGCCTCTGTGCCTTTAATGACAGCAGGGAGATCTGTCACCATTACATACCCAGGTGTACCGGCTACTACCTCGACAAATGATCGACCTTGTCTTCGATCCAACTCACTGCCTAGCACTCCGCTAATCTCATCGGTGACAGGATTGATCGTCCTGGTGCGGAGTCCATCAGAGATGACAACGGTGTCGCGGCCACGCCCGCTGAGGAGCGCCCCAGTCACGTCCAGGGCCGCATTGCCCAAAAGACCCAGCGCCCGCACCCAGCCGCCATCGAGCTGTCGGCGCTTTCCCTTCAGTCCCGCACCGCCGTCCCCGCCTCGCACGTCGCCGCCAAGCTTCACGAGCTTGCCGCTCTGTGGATCAATAAAGCCGATGATGCTTACATAAGCGCGATCGTAATCGCTGCCTTTGCTCGTGCCGACTAGGACGGTACCCCTCTTCATGGACCAGCCATTCCCCTTCGTTTCACTCGTCAACTCAAAGCGCGCCAGTGCACCCGTGCGCAGCGTGTAAAGCGCGCCGATCGTGCGCACCGGGAGCAGGCTTGCGAATGCCGGCAACACAATCGCGTTGGGTTTGGTCTCAGGTGCGAAAGGTGTCTTGCTGTCCGCTCGACCCCTCACATCGATTCGTGAATTGCTTGTCCGCTCAGCAGGTGGGTCATTCATGTAAAGTGAACTCTCCGAACTCCGCTGCGAACGAATACCCCTCGGATCGCTCGCGGAAGCACTGGTTGAAGGCGCCGAAGCCGAAGCGCTTTCGATGCTCATGGTGCTCTGGGTATTTGTTCTTGTGTCCGTTCCGTCCGCCGTAGAGTTGAACGTGCCACTGAAGCCTGTCGGAACCTTGAACGGCGCCTCATTACTTGTCCTTGAGTTCGGCGTCACCTCGCTCGGCTCCGACGTATCGTTGGGCGTACCGGTTGTTTGTGCTTTGCCAACAGTCAGACGCTGCGCTTCTTCAATTGCCTGCTCCGTCCTGGAATCTCGGCCAGTGGTTGTATTGACATTCGGCGGTGGTGGCAGTACCTCACGTTGCTTCGTGGTGCTTCCATACTCGACCCTGGTGGCAGTTCGGTAGTAGAGAGCCACTGCACCAACCAGGGCTACTAGTA
>JALZJF010000025.1 GCA_030859905.1 Acidobacteriota bacterium | reverse complement strand
CCCCGGGTCGCGGTCGCAAGGGGCGCCCACGGAGGGACGCCCCTACGAATGTTCTTAGGAATTCCGCAGGTCGCGACCAGTCATTTCCGCGGGCTGCTCAATTCCGAGCAAGCCGAGAATAGTGGGCGCCACGTCTTCAAGCGCGCCCCCCTCGCGGAGTTTCAAACCGCGCGACGCTTCATGGATCAAATGCAAAGGCACTGGATTTGTTGTGTGGGCGGTATGCGGCTGGCCGGTTTCCGGATTGACCATTTGCTCCGCGTTTCCATGATCTGCAGTAATCAGCGTGACCCCTCCTGCCCGGCGAACAGCTTTGGTAATCCAGCCCAGGCAAGTATCCACATACTGGCAAGCCTCAATGGTTTTCTCGAGTTTACCTGTGTGGCCGACCATGTCGGGATTTGCAAAGTTAATGATGAAAACATCTGTTTGAGCATCTTCGATCCCGCGCATCAACTGATCGGTGACCTTAAACGCCGACATTTCGGGTTGCAAATCATAAGTGGCAATCCTCGGGGACGACACAAGCAGACGGCGCTCCGAAGGATATTCCCTTTCAACACCTCCGTTGAAAAAGTAGGTAACGTGGGCATACTTCTCAGTCTCGGCGAGCCGATAGTTGCGCACCCGGCTGTTGGCCCAGACTTCTGCCAGGACATTTTGGTGCTCGTGGGTAGCAAACGCTATCGCGAGCGGAAAGGTTCGATCGTAGAGCGTGAAACAGACGAAATCGATCTTCGCCCTGCCGAGCACTGGAAACTCGTTAAACCCGGCTAGCGCGAGGGCGCGGGTGAGTTGTCGAGCGCGGTCTGGTCGGAAATTGAAAAAGACGACCGCGTCTTGGTCCTTTAGTGTCGTGACCGGTTCCCCGCGGGCGTCCACTATCACAATCGGTTCGATGAATTCGTCGGTAAGGCCTCGCTCGTAGGCTCGCTTGATCGCGCTTACCGGATCAATAACTCGCTCACCAAGTCCATGCATCAACAAATCATAAGCGCGTTGGGTTCTTTCCCAGCGTTTATCCCGATCCATCGCGTAGTAGCGACCCACGAGAGTGGCAATCTTACCCACCCCGATCTTCTCAATCTCCCTTTGCAACATCGACACATATTCGATTGCTGAAGACGGCGGTGTATCGCGGCCGTCAAGGAAACAATGGATATGAACGCGTTTGACCCCATGGGTCTTGGCCATGCGCAATAGCGCGTAAAGATGTTCGAGTGACGAATGAACCTGGCCATTAGAAATCAGCCCCATCAAATGCAGGGCCGTATTCCATTTCTTAACACCTTCCATCGCCGCGACCAGAACCTCGTTTTTGAAGAACCCGCCGGTGGCGATTTCATAGTCAACTCGGGAGACATCCATCCGGACCACGCGGCCGGAACCGATGTTGAGGTGGCCTACCTCGGAGTTGCCCATCACTCCGGCGGGAAGGCCGACTCGCTCGCCGGAAGCCTCGAGCATCGCGTGAGGATACGATTCTGTTAATTCGTCGTAGTAAGGTGTGGCGGCGAGGGCAATCGCGTTTCCTTCACGGATAGGCGAATAGCCCCAGCCGTCGATAATTATCAGCGCAAGGGGTGTGTTGTTCTTCAAAGTCTGCCTTAGAGTGAACCAGCCGCTGCCTTCAACGCCGCGCCGCGCCGGCCTTCTTCGGGCGGTGGTTCGTTTGCGACGCCGGCGCGATCTGGTAAAACGCCGCGCGACCTGGGTAGCGTGCTGCCCCGCGCAAGTCTTCCTCGATCCGCAGCAGTTGATTGTATTTAGCGATCCGATCTGTGCGCGATAAGGATCCCGTTTTGATCTGGCCGGCGTTGGTCGCGACGGCGAGATCGGCAATGAAAGGGTCCTCGGTTTCGCCGGAACGGTGTGAGATAACTACCGTTCGGTTGGATGTTTTTGCCAGCTCGATGCAATCAAGCGTCTCAGTGAGCGTGCCGATCTGGTTCACCTTGATCAGGATCGAGTTGGCCACGCCACGCTCGATTCCCTTCCGCAGGAATGCGGTATTGGTGACAAAAAGATCATCCCCGACCAACTGCACGCGCTGGCCAAGTTCAGCCGTCAAAGTCTGCCAACCGTCCCAGTCGTTCTCGGCCATTCCATCCTCAATGGAAACAATTGGATATTGCTCGGCCCAGCTCTTCCAGTAAGCAACCATCCCGTCACTCGACAGCTTTCGCTTGTCGCTTTTCTTAAACACATAAGACTTGCCGTCGAAAAACTCGCTGGCCGCGGGATCGAGGGCCAGCAAGCAATCGGTGCCGGCCGAGTATCCCGCCTGCGTTATGGCCTCGAGTATGGTTTCGATCGCCTCTTCGTTTGATCGCAAGTCAGGGGCGAATCCGCCTTCGTCACCGACGCTGGTGGCGTAGCCCTGCTTTCGTAGAACAGATTTTAGTGTATGAAAAACTTCCGCCCCGATTCTGAGAGCCTCGCGAAAATTAGGCGCGCCAACAGGCACGATCATGAACTCCTGGAAGTCGACGTTGTTATCGGCATGGGCCCCGCCATTGATGATATTCATCATGGGGACTGGAAGAGTTCGCGCGTTGGGTCCGCCGAGATACCTGTAAAGCGGGATCTCGAGATAGGCGGCCGCCGCTCGCGCAGTGGCAAGTGATACGGCTAAGAGCGCATTCGCTCCGAGTTTCGATTTGGTCGGCGTGCCATCGAGTTCAATCAAAGTCTGATCGACCTCGGTTTGATCGAGCGCGTCCAAGCCATCCAGCTCGGGCGCTATAATGTCATTCACGTTGCGCACGGCCTTCAAAACACCTTTGCCGCCGTAGCGTTTTTTATCACCATCGCGCAGTTCGACGGCTTCATGCTCTCCCGTTGACGCGCCTGAAGGTACTGCGGCTCGGCCCATTTCACCGCCCACGAGGGTAACTTCCGCTTCCACTGTGGGATTACCACGCGAATCCAGAATCTCTCGCGCTTGGACTTGATCAATCCAGCTCATTTCTAATTTGACTCCTGCAAAAGGGGATCATTCTTCAGAAGAAGGTAGGTGCAGCCGACTCCAAATTAAGATTGCGTGAGGATCACCTGCATTCCAAGAGTATCTGTCTAGTGCCCGACCGCGGCCCCTGCTGCACGAGCGCGAACCGGGCGTCGATCATGCTTGCTGCAGGCCCGTGCGAGAGCTTGTTCGACCCGGGGCTCGACATTGCATTCGGGTTGCCGACAAACTGCGGCCAGCTCGGAAACGACAAGATATCGAGCCCGCTCGAGCATGCGTTGTTCGCGAAATGAAAGCGGTTTGAGGTGGCTCAAATAAGTCAAATGCTTAAGTACCTCAGCGACTTCGAAGATATCGCCGGTCCGCATCTTCTCCGAGAAATCCTTGAAACGATTTTTCCAATCGTTTGCCGGGGAAGAAAAATCATCGGCCAATGTCTTCAGCAACATTTCACACTCACCCGACGAGATCGGGGATCGGAGGCCAACTTCCGATGCATTAGAAACCGGAACTAAAACCACGGAATTGTTTGCAGCAAGACGGAGCGTATAGAAAGGAAGCGAGGCGGTGCCTATCTGCTTCTGCTCTATCTGCTCGATGATCCCGATTCCGTGATTTGGATAAACCACTTTTTGGCCGACTTTGAAGCCCACAGCGCACCTCCATTGATGCAAAAATCAGACTGCGCCGCATGCGCGGGTCTGGGGAAACCCTTGAGCGACGCAGCGTGCGGCGGGCCCCGAGGTTAGGTAAGTGACGGAAGTCTAGCAAGCGCTCTTGTAAGGCGTCAAGCTTTCCAACAACGCCGCGTTACCTGAATTTAGCGCGAGGAAAGCGACGGGATCAGCTTGACAAGTCAGGTTTTTAGGCAGCGTGAATTACGATGCGAAGCGTTCTGACTGGAGCGAGCATCGCCGCCGATTCTCCCTACGCACGGCTATGCTACGCCGAGCCCCACAGCCAAAACAGATTCGGTTTGTCAGCCTGAGCCCATCCTGCTAGGATCGAAACCGGAGGATTGATGTTCCTCAAGTTAGATTCGTCGATGTTTTCCTGAAATACACTTCACTCAAGCTGGTTCCGCAGATTAGTTCGTCATGGCACTTCTGAAGATCACCGATGCGAGCGGCCGTCAGTGGCAGTATGACTTCTTGCCAGGCGCCGCTTGCACGATTGGCCGCGCGCCCGATAACGCGGTCGTGATTGATGACCCGCGTGCTTCGCGCTACCACGCACACATTAGGTCCGCAGACGAAGGCTCGTTCACGATTGTGGACGGCGCCCTGATCAAGGGGCAGCTTCGTCGCAGCGCAAACAAAGTCTTTATCAATGGTGAGCCTCGTTACGAACATCAACTAAAGAATGGTGATCGGGTAACAATTGGCGCCAGCACTCTGCGCTTTGAACAAACGGTAGAAGAACGCACCAGTGAAGTACGTTACGATGACAAACCTCTCGGCCACACGCAGTTACTGATGTCTGCTAATGATGTAATGAGCACGGTGCTCCATTCGACCTCTGGCGAAGCGACCACTGCTTCTCCCGCGCGCGACAAGATGCTCGACGTGCTCCAGCGCAAGGCCAATATCCTTAGTGCGCTCTACGAAATGAGCAAGACATTGGGCTCGGTTTTTGACCTCGACGCGATCTTCGCAAAGGCCACGGACATTATCTTCCGATCAACGCCTGCGGACCGCGTGGTGGCCCTGCTTGCCGAAGGAAACGGCACCGGTAACCTTGAGGACGTGAGGCTAAACCCGATCGCTATGCGCGCCCGCGATCAGAAACTCGATGATCACGCGCGCAAACTGAGCATCGGACGTACGATCACCAGGAAGGTAATGAAGGACCGGGTGGCCCTGCTTTCGCAGGATGCAGCCTCGGACGAAGAGTTTGCGGGGGTTGATTCAATAGTCTCTCAGGGTGTGCGTTCCACGATTTGCGCGCCTTTGGTAGCGGAGTCGCGAGTTCATGGCGCACTTTATGCCGACCGGCTGGATCCTTTTGCTGCTTTCAAGCCGGACGATCTCGAATTGATTAGCGCCGTGGCCGCCCAGACAGCGATCGCTGTGGAAAATGCTCGAGCGCACGAACGTCTGGCGCGCGAAGAAGTCGCCCGCGCGAACTATAGCCGATTTCTTCCGGAGTATGTCGTCAAGCAGATGCTTGATAATCCCGAATCGTTCAAACTCGGCGGTGTTAACCAGACTATCACGGTGCTCTTTGCCGACATTCGCGGATTCACGCGCCTCTCCGAGCATGCGCCTCCGGAAAAAATCGTGGGTCTGCTCAATAGATACTTTTCCGCCATGACCGACATCATTTTCGCCCACGGCGGCACCCTTGATAAGTATCTCGGCGACGGATTGATGGCTCTCTTTGGCGCGCCCACGACAACTCCCGAAGATGCGTCTAATGCCTTGAACGCCGCAGTGGCAATGCAGCGGAGAATCATCGGCATCAATCAGGAATTGCGCGCCGAAGGAATGTCCGAAATCGGAATCGGAATCGGGATGCACACCGGCGAAGTGACAGTTGGTTACATAGGTTCTGAACGACGTTCTGAGTACACCGCTATTGGTGACGCAGTGAATACGGCGGCGCGGCTGGAGTCGAATGCGAGGGGTGGAGAGATTTTGATCAGCGAGGTGACGTCGAAGGCAGCAGGCAATCGTTACAAGCTCAGAGCGCGCGATCCCATCACCGTGAAAAACCGCCAGCAGCCTGTTCCTTTGTTTGAAGTTGACTGGCAGCGTGCCAGCGGCGCGCTCTAAAAGGCAAAGTAATCGTCTCATGTCAGAAACCGGATCCGGTAGAGGCTGAGTGAAAACAAAAAAGGGCCTCGGTAATTTGCAAGTCAGGAAGGGGGCAAAGCGGAGCGACGCCCCGCTCAAGCCGGAGCGCCATTCAATTTTGTCAGGCACAACACGATTGTGTAATTCTCAGGTTCGAAAGTGGCAGAGCACGGGTGTAGCTTTACAGCTTGAGCGGGGGCGCGCTCCGCTTTGCCCCCTTCCTTACCTGCAAACTAGCGGCGATTGAGTAGTCCTTTATTCTCTCTGAATCGTTATGTCGTTCATGAGCAAGACCAGTTCGTTCATCGGTCTACGCGCGTTGCGCAATCTGGTGTCGGATTCGATGGCGATCGACATGGGATCTGCGCGCACGATCATTGCCGTACGCGGACGCGGTGTGGTCATCGACGAACCTTCCGTGGTGGCAGTGGACAAGCTTACTGGTGAAGTAATCGCGGTGGGAAATGAAGCGCAGAAGATGCTGGGACGCGAAGCCCGGGATGTGGCAGTGATTGCCCCGCTGATAGATGGTGTGGTAGCCGACTTTGAACGAACACGGGTCATGCTGGATCAATTTGTGCAGGAAGCGCGCAGCGGAATATCGCATTTCAGCCGGCGGGCAATTATGAGTGTGCTTTCGGGAGTCACCCAGGTTGAACAGCGCGCGCTGCTGAGCGCCGCGGAAGAAGCGCGTATCGGGCGAGTGTACATGGTTGAGGAAGGTCTGGCGGCCGCAATTGGAGCGGGTGTTCCGGTTGATGACCCTCACGCATCGGCAGTGGTTGACATTGGCGCCGGCACCACCAACATTGCGGTGATCGTGAATGGCGCAATTATAGCCTCGCGCGCAAAACGGATTGGTAGTTCCGACATTAACGCAGCCATGATGGATCGACTGCGCCGCCATCGGGGACTCTCGATTGGAATACCAACGGCCGAGCGACTCAAGCTGGAACTGAGTTCTGCTACTGAGCCGAAAGACCCGACTCGAAAGATGGAAGTACGAGGACGAGACGTGCAGACAGGAAGCCCGGGTGCCGTGGATGTCAGTGTGGCGGAGGTTCATGCGGTAACGCTGCCAATTATACGGCGCATAGCCGAGGAGGTCCGCTCTACTCTCACCGAGTTACAGGCTGAGGTTGCCGGCGATATCTATGACCGTGGATTAATCCTTACGGGCGGCGGAGCTCAATTGGAAGGACTGGGCCAATATCTACAAAAGGAAGTAGGCCTTTCCGTATCGATCGCTGACGACCCTCGGTTTGCAGTCGTCAGAGGACTATCACACATGTTTGACGAACCCCTGCTGCTGCGTCGGGTGGCGCAGACCGAACCGCAGCCGGTCTTCGACGCTGAAACTACTGTCTTTGAGGGCTAGTCGGACTTCGATCGCGCAAAGCGATCAGTAGAGTTTCGTATTTTTGCAGGCTGATGATCGAGACCTATGAGCATAGCCGGGATCTTCAAGAGGAGCATCACCGTTGCCAGAGTTTATGGGATTCCCGTGCGCATCGATTATCGCTGGTTTGCAGTAGTGGCTCTGAGCGTTTGGCTGATTTCCAGTAACCTACAGGGCAACGTAATTCAACTCGGTAACGTGCGTTTGCCTCCACTTGATTCGGCCACCGCCTGGTTGCTCGGAGTTATCACCACTGCCGGACTCTTTCTCTCGGTATTTGGGCACGAGTTATCTCACGCACTGATGGCTCGTGCTGAAGGTATCGAGATCGAAGAGATCGTGCTTCATCCCTTTGGCGGGTTGGCCCGCATGCGAAGCGCGCCCGAGAATCCACGAGCTGAGTTTCGGATCGCGGTCGCTGGTCCGGCCGCAAGCTTTCTCTTTGCCATACTCGCTTTTGGGGGCGCCAAGATCGCTGACTCGGGAGGATACATTGCCACTGCAGTGGTGTTTTTTCTGATTGCCGCAGGGAATCTTCTGCTTGCGGTTTTTAATCTCTTTCCGGGCTATCCCCTCGATGGCGGGCGCGTCTTGCGAGCAATTCTTTGGCGGCGAAGCGGCAACATAGCGGAGGCGACCCGGCTTTCAGGAATCTGCGGAATCCTCATTGGCGGCACGCTCATCCTGTTCGGAATTTACATAATGGTCGCCCCCAACTGGAGACCCTCCCAACCTTACTTCATGGGAGTTTGGTCAATTCTTATAGGACTGTTCTTGCTGGATACCGCCGCCAAGGTCGTGAAGAGCGCGCAAGATACCAGGGTCGTTACAGTGGAAGACGCGATGTCGCCGGCCATTGCGATCACCCCGGAACTGACTATCACCCAGTTGATCGATGATTTCCTTCCCCTTCATCGACAGACAAGCTTTCCCGTGGCCCTTGACCACCAACTGCACGGAATTCTCACCCTTGAAGATCTGAAGGAGCTTCCCCGGGAGCGCTGGCGTCTGACACGCGCCCGGGATGTCATGCGTCCCATTACGCCGAGGTTTTTTGTAGAACCCTCGACCACGCTCGATTACGCTCGAGAATTGATGAAGAGAAACGGCGTCGGCTCGCTTGCGGTCATCAATAACCACGGCAAACTAGTAGGATTTCTCCAGAGCGGAAAATTGCGGCCGCGCGCGACGGGGAAAAAAGGAAAAGCCTCACGAGCTGATACGTAGATGCCCATTTTCCCGAACACTCGGTTTGGACGGTACGAAATTCGCTCGCAGCTTGAAAGGTGAGCTTGCTGTTAGACCGTATGAATCCGCAAACAGGGACAACCGATATATGCCTATTCGAATGACCCAGGACCAGCGTCAGATCCGCTGGTGGACGTTGCTGGCAGTTACCACCATCGCGCTATACCTCTGTTGGCTGATGCTGCAGCCGTTTATGGGTGTGCTGGCCTGGGCCGCAGTACTGGTGATTGTCTTTTATCCAGTTCACAAGCGACTGCAAAAACGGCTCCAAAAGCCCGGCTTCAGCGCCTTACTGTCGTGCGTTCTTGTCATACTGACCATTCTCGTGCCGGTCGTGCTCGTGACCATAGCCGTGCTCAACGAATTCTCAGGCGCAATGAACAATTTGCAAGCGACCATCGCCTACCTGCTTGATCCTAATTCTCCTTATACCGGGCGGGTGCTGCGTTGGGTTGCTCCGTACATCGAGATCGAGCAACTTCGTTCAGGGGAGTACCTGCTCGAGCGGCTGAAAGGAGTGAGTGGCCAGGTTGCGGGTCAGACGCTGGGAGTTATTGGCGGGGCAATCGGCGCCATCGTGCAGATGTTTTTCGTTGTCTTCACGATGTATTACCTCTTTCGCGATAGCGACAAGATTTTCGCTGCCTTAAGAGACGCTTTGCCGCTGGAGAGTGATCAAGCGACGGCGATCATGGCAAGAACGCGTGACGTAATTGGAGCCAGTGTCTATGGAGTACTGGTCATCGCCATCGTGCAGGGATTCCTGGGATGGCTTGCGTTCTGGGCCCTTGGTGTCCCTTCGGCAATCGTCTGGGGAGTAGTCATGACCTTCCTTTCGATGATCCCGATGCTCGGAGCCTTTCTGGTTTGGGTGCCCGCAGCCGCCTACCTGGCACTAACGGGGTACCCGGTTAAGGCTGTGTTGCTGGTGCTCTGGGGGACACTCGTGATCGGCTTGATTGATAATTTCCTGCGGCCCAAACTTGTAGGCGAGAGAACCAAGCTACACGAACTGCTGATATTCTTCGCTGTGCTGGGCGGACTCCACGTGTTTGGCGTGCTGGGAATTGTGCTTGGCCCAGTAGTCCTGGCGATCACGCTGGCACTGGTAGACGTATTCAGGGCAGCCGATCGTACTAACTACAGAACCGAGGAGCGGTAGCCACCGGGTCACGTCTCGCTAAGACTTAAAGGGCCTCGGTTTCACCCCATAGATCACTCCTAACGGAGTGGTTTCATCGCACCAAAAGGAGTTTTATTCCCAGTTTTGGTTTTACTTTGATTGCGTGGGGCATTAAAAGGTGACGATGCTCTCCACGCGGGCATAACGTCGGCATTCGCGACCCGCAGGCCAATAATCAGTCCTACCTGGGCGAGTGTTTGGGGACCGGTCCAGTCCCAATCGGCCTTCACCGTATCGGTGGTCGAGTGGTAATCAGTCGCCATCCATTTCTTCATGCGCGAGACCCAGATCGATAGATCCCCTTCAGGACCGCCCATCAGCATCAAGGCAGGCACGCCTCGTTTCACAAACGCATAGTGGTCCGAGCGAACAAAAGCGTTCTCTTCCGGGAGCGGGTCGGGTGTGACGATGTTTCCCGTCGCCACTGAGACCTCCTCAAGAACGGCGCCCAGGTCGGAATGCTCTGCTCCGAACCCGACGATACGTTTTACCGGACCATAGACCTCCGACCCGATGCCGTCGAAATTGATATTTGCGGCCACCTTCTCGAGCGGCCAAGTGGGATGCCCGACCCAATGTTCCGCGCCGAGCAGGCCATACTCTTCACCCGTAACAGCGAGAAATATGATCGAGCGACGGGGACGGGACGAGGACTTGGGAAAGGCTTGGGTGAAGGCCTCGGCAATGGCGGTAATAGTCGCAGTGCCAAGCGCGTTGTCGGCTGCGCCAGGATAGATTCGACCACCATCGATTCCGTAGGCGTCATAGTGCGCGGAATAGACCACCGCCTCTTCTTTTAGTTTAGCGTCGGAGCCTTCCAAGACTCCTACCACATTGTCACTGGTCGCCTCAGCTATCTTTAGGCGCAATGCCAGAGTGGCAGCCTTCCCAAGTTCGCGAGAAACCATATCGCCGCTCTTCGCCTTCTCTTGAGTTTGCGCGTAAGTAATTCCAGAACCGGCGAAGATCTTTTCCATCGCGGTGTCGCTGGAGAGGAGCACCGGCGGAATCTTGAAAGGCGGCGCTGGGGCTGACGCGAGAGTGACCCGACGGCGCGAGAGATAGTTAGCGAGGGTTGAGAACGGCTGTGCCGGCGTGCCCACATTCGCAACGATCATAGCTACCGCGCCGCGCCCGAAGATGTTCATGGCCCGGTTCTGTGGGTTGGTAACACGCCTCCAGGCCGCCGCCTCCACACCCGCGGGCTGGCCATTGAGAATGACTACTATCTTGCCTTTCAGATCAAGACCAGCCAGGTCATCACGTTTCAACTCCGGGGAAACAACTCCATAACCAACGAACACAACGCCACCTGTGCTCTGCACCGTCTCTGAAGTGTAGGGAGGCAAGACGATATAGTCTTCCCCGTGTTTAAAAGCCACGTCTTCTACCGTGAAGGATGATTCCGTCAATACCTGCGCAGACCTGAACTTGATCGGTTGCAGGTAGCATCCATTCTCGCCGCCCGGCTTGAGTCCAAATTTCGCGAAACGGTCGGCCAGGTAGCGCGCGGCCTTGTCCGCTCCCGGTTGTCCTGTCCCCCGACCTTCAAACTCGTTCGAGCTGAGAACGGTGGTAACGTCACGAACGGTTTCGAGTTTGACGCGAGCAGCAGCCTTTCGTTCAGCGGCCGTAAGGGTCGCGGTGGTCTTAGCGGCTGTCGCCGATGCCCCTGATTGCCAAGCCGGAGCAGACGACGAGAGTAGAGCAACAACAAGTACTGCGGACAAAAATCCGCGGCTTTGGATGTTATTACAAGAAAGCGAGCGCATTAACTGGGTCTCCTAATCTAACAAGCTACGATGCGGGAGGGTGTATACGCAGTAGGCTGAGGAATGTTCTGTAAACGAAGATGCTACTCCGATATCAATCTCGCTATTAAAAACGCGGCGCCCGCGGCGGCGCTCCCGATGGAGGCCATTTGCAAGGCACTGCGCAGCGGCCTCATTCCGGTAAAGCGGCCTTTGATGAAACCGAAAACAAAAAGAGCCACGATCGTTACGACGATCGAAACAAGCAGGGCCAATGACGCGTTTTCGGTTGCCATGTAGGGAGCCAGCGGAACGAATCCTCCCGCCGCGTAAGCTCCGCCGATAGTGAAGGCGCTAATCCTGGCCCGCTTCGGGTCCGGCTTCTCGAGCCCTAGCTCGAAGCGCATCATAAAATCGATCCACTGTTGTGGCTGCTTGCGCAGCGCCTGCACGATGGGCCACGTCTCTGCTTCTGTCAGTCCGTAAGATTGAAATACTTCGGCGACTTCTCTCATCTCCTCATGGGGAATTTCCGTAACTTCGCGCTTTTCGCGCTCGCGTTCCTTTGCATAATGTTCCGCATCGCTCTTTGCGGCTAAATACCCTCCGAGTCCCATGGCAATTGATCCCGCGGCAATTTCTGCCAGACCGGCAGTTACGATGATGCGTGTAGTAATGGTGATTGCTCCCGTAAGTCCCGCGGCGAGCGCAAAGGGAACCGTCAAACCATCTGACATGCCAATCACAACGTCGCGGACAACTTCACTTGCCGTGAAGTGGCGTTCGATGTGTGGCGTTTGCGGCATAAACCACCCTCCGAAGATTCGTCCGGATTAGAGTCATCTGCAAGGGAGCTGATAATAGCATCGGAAGCAGGCTTTGGACTGAAGCGGGTCACTTTTTCGGGTCGAGTCAGCGGGCAGGCGCAAGGTAATATACGAACGGTCGGCAACGACTGCCAGGTACCCTTTTATATCATTCGTTGGTGCTTTGCCCATTCCCATCTTACAATCACAACGTCATTCCGTAAGCTTCCCGTTCCTTCTTATTAGCAACACCATGGGCGACACCGCCAAGGATTTTCTCGGCACGGAGAGATTCAGGATCCGGAGACGGTTGGGCTCCGGGGGAATGGGTGTGGTCTATGAAGCGCATGACCGGCAAACGGATAGGGTTGTTGCGCTCAAGGCTCTCACGCGCACCGAAGCCTCACACATCTCGCGTTTCAAGAATGAGTTTCGATCCTTAGCGGATGTCTCACATCCGAATCTGGTCGCGCTTTATGAACTCATGTCGGATGGTGAGTATTGGTTCTTCACAATGGAACTGGTACACGGAGGCAATTTCCTCGAGTACGTCCGTCCCGGCTACCAAGCCAAGCATAGTCGCTCTTCTCTCACGCCGACGCTACTCAGATCTGCCTCCGGGGAAAACGCGGAGGCTGCGGATAGCGAGGCCGAAACCCAGCAACTTGAGTCGGTCAGGACAACACTTGACGATCATAAGGTTGCCGATGTTTCAATAGACACGAGACTGTCCCGATCCATACTCGATCTTGATCGTCTAACCATCGCTCTGCGCCAGCTCGCCGAGGGTCTTCATGGCCTGCACGAAACCGGGAAGCTGCATCGCGACATTAAGCCTTCCAACGTCCTGGTTTCGAAAGAGGGCCGGGTGGTTATACTTGATTTCGGCCTCGTTGCCGAAGTGGAGCGCCACGGACTACACGACAGCATCAGCCTGGCGGGGACTCCAGACTACATGTCTCCGGAACAGGGAGGACAACTGCCAATTTCGGCGGCCAGCGATTGGTATAGCGTAGGGGTGATGCTTTATCAGGCTCTTACCGGCCGGCTACCTTTTTCGGGAAGGTTCTTTGAAATAATGATGAATAAGCAGACCTTAGATCCTCCAGCGCCCGCAGAAATCGTTCCTGGCGTCCCGGAAGAACTGAATGATCTTTGCGTCAGGCTGCTTCGACGCAAGCCTGAAGATCGACCCAGCGGTGGAGACGTTTTGAGAGTCCTGGGCCACGGCAAAACCGGACCTCTGCAACGGCCCCTGATGCCACCGCTAGTGTCGTCATCGCTGCAGCCCTTTATCGGCCGCGAACGGCATAAGCGAGAACTCCGCGACGCCTTCACTGCCACCCGAGAAGGCCAAACGGTCACGGTCTACGTTCATGGCGATTCGGGTGTAGGTAAAACTGCTTTGATGAGGCATTTCCTGCACGAATTAAGTTCTCAAGAGAGTGACGTGGTCATACTCGAGGGCCGCTGTTACGAACGAGAATCGGTTCCCTATAAAGCACTCGATGGCGTGATCGACAGCTTGATCAGGTATCTCATGGCGCTTCCCGAGGCGAAGGCGGAAGCCCTTATGCCCCGTGATGTGCTCGCGCTCGCGCGGTTGTTTCCGGTAATGAGACAGGTTGATTCCGTCTGTAACGCTCCTCAGCGCGAACAGGAGATCCCCGATCCCTTTACGCTGAGACGTCGCGCCTTCGCCGCGCTGCGCGAACTGCTGGGCCGCATTTCCGACCGCCAACCGCTGGTGCTCTACATCGATGATCTGCAATGGTCTGATGCCGACAGCACAACGCTGCTGGGTGAGATTCTTCGGCCTCCAGATTCGCCGTCACTTCTGCTGGTGGCCAGTTTTCGCAGTGAGGATATCGAGGCCAAGCCTTTTCTCGGAACCCTTCTTAATAGCACGGGCACCGAGAGCCGGCGGGAGCTACGCGTGGCAGCTTTAGGCATAGAAGAGGCGCGCGATCTCGCGCATCGTTTGCTGGGTTCAAGCGCGCCCGCGATGGAACCTCTGGTGAATTCGATTATCCGAGAAGCGCGGGGAAATGCGTTCTTACTGGAGCAACTGGCGAGTTACGCCTCAACCAGCGAGCAGACGGCGACCACCGGCATTAGTCTCGGGGTCATGCTCCAGGCGCGGCTGCGTAATTTGCCTAAGGGCACGCGTCAGTTTGTTGACGCGCTGGCGGTTGCGGGGCGGCCGATTAATCCGGAAGTTGTCTACCAGGCAGCTGGATTGTCGGGCGATGAACTGCCGCTAATAAGTTCCTTACGTGCCGCTCAGTTCCTTCGTAGCGGGGGTTCCCATCACTCGGTCGAGCTCTATCACGATCGCATTCGAGAAACACTGGCATCACAACTTGACCCCGCGACCGTGATCCAGATCCATCGCCGCCTGGCTCACACGCTGGAAGCGCGCGGCATTGACGACCCTGAGGCGCTCTTCGAGCATTACATGGGCGCGGGGGAGCGTGTGCGTGCCGCCACCCACGCGGGAACTGCGGCAAAGAAAGCGGCTGCTGCACTGGCGTTTGATCGCGCCGCTGCCTTCTTCCGCCGAGCCCTGGAACTGGCGCCCTCAGGGGGTGCGGAACTCATCGATCTTAAACGTGATCTTGCTGAGGCCCTGACTAATGCCGGCAGGCCGGCGGAAGCGGCCCAGGCATATCTCAACGTGGCCCGTGACACATCGGCAGCGCGGAGCCTGGATTATAAGCGCCGAGCTGCCGAACAGTTACTGATAGGAGGTCACATCAAAGAGGGCCTCGAGATCATGGGATCGGTGCTGGCGGCTGTCGGCTTCACCTTGCCTGCTGGTCCAAAGAGAGCCCTGCTTTCGTTGATACTGAAGCGCATTCAGATCCGTCTGCGCGGACTCAACTTCATCGAACGCGATGCCGACGAGATTTCGCAGGGGGATCTGTTCCGTATCGATCTCTGCTGGGCCGTTTCGGCGGGGCTGGGGGCCGTCGATCTCATCCGCGGCGCTGATTTTCAGTGCCGCCATTTGCTGCTCGCTTTGCGCGCAGGTGAGCCAGTGCGGGTAGCGCGAGCCATGGCCATGGAGGCAGCTCAGACTGCATCACGCGGCGGCCCCACCAGGAAACGTGCCTTGCAGATTGCGCAGCGCGCTGAGGAGTTAGCCCATCGAGTCGGGCATCCGCATGCCATTGGCCAGGCAATCTGGGCCCGCGGTGTGGGCGCTTACCTGGTGGGCCACTGGAAGAAGGCTGCGGAACTCTGCGAGCAGGCCGCCGAAATCCTGCGAGATCAGTGCACGGGGGTTACCTGGGAACTAACAATCGCAAATCGTTTCGTGCTCAACGCGCTGCTTAACCTTGGGCAGGTCGCGGAAGTCTCGCGGCGCGTACCTGTGCAACTGGCAGCCGCTTTGGAACAGGGAAACCTCTTCGCTGCAATGGACCTGCGCACGCGTTTAAATCTCATCTGGCTGGCGGCCGATGACCCTAACGGCGCGCGCGCGGAAGTGATCGCAGCGCTAAAAGCCTGGCCCCACGATGGCTTCCATCTTCAACACTACACATCAATGCACGCCCTCGCACAGATAGAAATCTACACGGGCGACGTCGAAGTTGCCTGGAGGCATATTCAGGGTCAATGGAAAGCCCTGGAGCAGTCGATGCTGCTTCGGATTCAGGTCTTAAGAATTGAGGCCATGCACCTGCAAGCACGTGCCGCCCTCGCCACGGCGGCCAGCAGCAGTGAAAAAAAACATCGTCTAAAGGTGGCTGAAAACATGGCCCGGCGCATCGCTAAGGAAAAGATTGCCTGGGCGCTACCTTTTGCCAGTCTTGTGCTTGCTGGCATAGCGCACCAGAAAGGAGAGTCAAGTAAAGCAGTCAACCTCCTGTCAGAAGCTGTCGAGAACTTTGATCTGGCGGATATTGATCTCTACGCGGCCGCAACGCGTCGGCGGTTAGGGGAAATACTCGGGAGCGAACGTGGCGGTCAACTCATTGCCGAAGCCGACACCTGGATGCGAAAACAGGAGATCAAGAACCCTGCTGCGATGACCCGCATGCTGGCCCCCGGGTTCGATTGAGACAATCTCAGATCTCCGAGATCTCAGATCTCAGATCTCAGATCTCAGATCTGAGGGAGTTCGCTGGGAATACGCAGCAAGCTAACGCTTAACGGCCCAGGCGCTAACGAACGGAGAGAGCATCACAACTCCGTTTTGACCTGCAACCTCTTCCCGAAACCGTGCAGCAAGATTATCAATGTCAATTTCATCTGGGGTGGCAATATTAAGTTTGAGCAGAACGGGCAAGAGGCTTCGCACAGAGTTAGCTGCGTAAGCATAACCATCCCAGTTAGGACCACCTCCGATTGGCGCCTCGAGACGCATTTGCGGTTCTGAGAGGCCAGCATCAAGAAACACTTGGTACAGCTTCAGGCCCATCTGCGTCTCAACCCCAGCCATGTGAAAACACTGCAGCATCCAATCGTATATCTGCTGGGCACACCGGGAAGGCGGTAAGGTTGTTGGTTTATGTGTCCAATCAGCTTCCTGAAAAGCCACAATGCCTCCGGGGCGTAGATAGCCTGAGAGTTTCCGAACTATAGGCACAGGGTCCGTCAAGTACATCAAAATCAGTCGCCCCACTAAGGCATCAAACTCACTATCCAAGGCGACACTGCAGACGTCTCCTTCAACAAATGAGACGTAGCTCAATCGCGCCTCAGACGATCGTTTTCGAGCCGTTTCAATGACGTGGGGATCTTTATCCACTCCTAAGACCGCGCCTTGCGGACCCACCAGTTCCGCCGCCAGGAACGCCACGTCCCCGGCCCCGCAACCTGCATCCAGCACCTTCATCCCGGCTGTTATTCCAGCGTCTTCGAAGAGTCTCCGGGTAAAAGGATTATAGAACTGAGACTGCTGTTGAAGCCGCTGCGTTTCCTCGTGGGATCTGCCCAGCGGATATATTGCGGCCGGCGCGTTACTATCTTTCAAGTCCAAACCTCCTGGCTAAGACCGGTGCTTCCCCTCCCCAGGCGCCCGCCCACGGCTGGTTTAGGCACTTTTCACGGACCCCAAAGGCCTGAAAAGTGAAGCTAACTTTGGCTGCGCAGACCTGGCAGACTGATTCGGAAGGCCCGCGCCAGCGAGCTCCCTCGACAGTTGTCCACCGGCGTCGGTTACCATTGTCGGCTGGAAATAGCTTTCGTATCGAGAGGCGACGCGAAAAGAGGGAGTGTAAACCGAGTCCAGTATTTCCGTTGTGCTGACATAGGTGCGAGCGCGTCCCTGCCGCGAGGTACCAAATGGATTTGCCGGTGAGGTGGCCAGAGAGTAGGCACAAAGCAGGGCAGCATTCACTAATTCAACCCCCAACTGCGTCTTGCTCAAAGTGGAATAATAGGTTCTGATGAAATTGACCGAATGCTTTAGGATGCGCCACCGGTAGCCGCGCAAGCTCATCATTTCCCCCAGGAATTCTACTACCTCGTCTATTGGATCCAACGGCTTACATACAAGTGTGGAGCCGTCCATATCCCGCAGCTTGGTACGCGGCAGGATAGATTTTTTCTTGAGGCATTCGTAAAAAAAGGGCGAGCCTAAAAGTGGAATCGGAAGGGTAATAAAGGAGGGTAGCGTGATGTTCGGTGTACTCGTTACTAAATCCAGCTCGCGACGAAGCTCTGGAATATGGCGACGATCTACATCGAAGATCAGACCATAGGAAAAAAACACGCCGGCTTCCAGGCATTTGCGGATCATCTCTACCTGCGGACAAAGATTATTCTGGGCCTTGTTTACCGACTTTAGCCACTGCGCGTCGAATGCCTCTACCCCGCTAAACAGGAAACGGCATCCTGCGCGGTGCACTATTTTCAAATTCTCATCATTCTTAAAGAAGTCTCCTGTGACTAGCGCAGCCCAGTCTTTCATGTATCCGGCCACTCGCATCTCCTTAATCAGCTCCAGCCTCGCCAGAAAATGGCCACGGTCGTTTCCATAAAAGTTATTGTCAGCAAAGATCAAACGTCGCAGCTTCCCCAATGCGATAATTTGCTTGCGGGTGTAGTCAAGGTCGTATTTTTTGTAGGTATTACCCTCCCCGGTAAGCGCACAGAACGAGCACCGAAAATTACAATTGCGCGTGGACTCCACATAATTGATATGACGTAACCAATACGCTAAATCGAAGCGCGGGAGCATTTCCTGCGCGACATACTCCAAGCCGAACGCGTCGGCGATGACGTCTTGCATTTCCTCAATGTCACCCACGCAGCAATAGTCAAAATACCGCTGCGCCAGGAGAGGAAGGGCCCGGATGACCGGCCCGCCGGCAGCCACGATCGCCTTGGGATTCTTTGTGCGTAGGTAAGCTGTAAGGTGCAGCATCCTGTCGAAGGAGTTTGTGAGGCCGGTCAGTACGAGCAGGTCAGGCCAGGAAAACATTTCCTCATTAAGCAATGGTCCGCTAGCTACTTCGTTGAAAAGCCTAATCTCGCAAAGCTCTGGATTGAACGCCCCGGCGAGATACATGGGGCCGAGAGCTTGCGGCGTTTTGGTAGGCCGGCGAGCAGACCGTCGAGATTCATCAAAAAAGCAGTTGACGATGAGAATACGCTTTGTTGACAGCGAATGAGCTACCCGTTTGTTATTGGTCAACTTTTGCACCTTTATGCACTTCTGAGCAACATCCGGTTTGGATTGGGATCCACATAACCACTCCCGATTCGAATCGCAGGGTTGCTTTGAGCAGTTTACATTCCTCTATAATTAAACGCGCTAATTTCCCAAAACATCTATCATCAGCTACAATTCGCGCATATTTACCTGGCAATAAAGTATTCGCATTACATCGTTGGTTCACTAAACGACTCTTTCCGCAATGACCGGCCCCCCCGTTAACGAACCGAGTCAACTGCTGTCCGATTGGGCCAATGGCGATCAGTCCGCTTTGGAAAAGCTGTTGCCGCTGGTTTCTGAGGAACTGCACCGGCTCGCGCATCACTACATGAGTCGTGAGCGTGCCGGTCACACATTGCAAACTACCGCCCTGGTAAACGAAGCCTATATGCGGCTTGCCGATCAGAGGCACACGCGATGGCAGAACCGTGCTCATTTCTTTGCCATTGCGGCGAAATTAATGCGTCGCATCTTAGTAGATCACGCCAGAAGTCTCCATGCTTCAAAGCGAGCAGGGGGATTTGACAGAGTGCCGCTTGAGGATGTCTTCGTCCTGAGCGCGGAGCCTAACGTAAATCTGATCAACCTTGATGAGGCGTTGAAACGGCTGCATGAGTTTGACGCACGCAAGTGTCAGATAGTGGAGTTGCGGTACTTTGGCGGGCTAACCGTTGCAGAAACGGCTGAGGTGCTAAGGGTATCGAATATTACCGTAATGCGCGACTGGAGCATGGCTAAAGCCTGGCTCCACCGCGAAATTGGATGACAGTCCACGAAGTGCTCCACTTACTATCAAATGGTCTTTTTAAGGTTGCCGCTTGTTTTTCCGCGTTACAGAGTAGTAGAACAACTTAGATAACCGCAATGGATTTAAAAGATTGGCAGCAAATAGAGAGTCTGTATCACCAGGCGCTCGAATTGCCTCTGGAAGAGCGTGCTGCCCATATCAGCATGGCCTGCCGCGGAAACGAGAAATTGCGTCGTGAAGTTGACTCTTTAATCTCGTCCCACATGGAGGCATCAGCATTCATGGAAGATTCTGTTGCTGAACAAGCTACACGCCTGATTGCGAACGAGCAGATAACTTCTATCATCGGCCAGACAGTTGGCAATTATGCCATTCTCTCACTGATCGCTACTGGTGGAATGGGCGAGGTGTATCTGGCAGAGGACACCAGGTTGGGGCGTCAGGTAGCCGTCAAACTCTTACCCTCATGCTTTGGTGCGGACGGTGAGAGATTGCGCCGCTTTCAGCAAGAGGCTCGAGCCGCTTCAGCCCTGAATCACCCGAATATTCTTACTATTCATGAGGTCGGAGAAGCCAATGGCAGGCAGTTTCTCGCCACAGAGTTTATTGAGGGCATCACTCTGCGGCATCGGATGGAGCAGAAAAGCCCCCTGGAGTTACCTGAAGCACTTCATATCGGAACGCAAATGGCTTCCGCATTGGGCGCTGCGCATTACGCGCACATTGTGCACCGGGACGTCAAACCTGAGAACGTGATGATCCGGCACGATGGCTATGTGAAAGTGCTTGACTTCGGTCTGGCCAAGCTAACTGAGCTTCCGGCAGGTAACCCGGATTCGCCAACGCTGGTGTCCACCGATCCAGGAATGGTGATGGGGACTGCTCGCTATATGTCACCGGAGCAGGCGCGAGGTCTTACGGCCGATCCTCGGACCGATATTTGGAGCCTGGGAGTCGTTCTCTATGAAATGATCGCGGGACGCGCGCCTTTTGAGGGACCGACGGCCACGGACATCATTGTCTCAATCGTGGAAAAGAACCCGCTTCCGCTGACCTACTATTCGCCCAGCATTCCGGTCGAGGTGGAATGGATTGTTGGTAAAGCACTTCGCAAAGACAGGGAAGAAAGGTATCAAAGCGCGAAAGACTTCTGGAACGATCTGCGGAGATTCAAGCAGCGCCTCGAGGTGGCGCATGAACTTGGCACGCTGGGAGAGTCACAGTCGAATGGTCAAGGGCCTTCTGTTACCAGCGCTCGGCAAGGTAAGTATTCGCTTCCGCGTCCGCGAAAGAAACCAGCGGGCTCCAGCCCAGCCTCTGCGTCAGGTCCCCGGCGATCTCGCGGCGCGATCAGTTCGCTGGCGGTGCTTCCTCTGGCTAATGTGAGCTCTAACCCTGATGCTGAATACCTGTGCGATGGCATTACCGAGACTATCATTAACAATCTATCACGAATGCCCAGGCTTAAAGTTATGGCGCGGGCAACGGTGTTTAGATATAAAGGCCAGGAGATCGACCCGCAAGTGGTTGGCAATGCATTGAACGTCCGGGCCGTAATGACAGGCCGAGTGCTGCACATTGGTGATGACCTGCTAATAGCAATTGAGTTAGTGGATGTGAGAGATGGATCGCAGTTGTGGGGAGCGCAGTACAAGCGAAAGTTAGCGGACATTTTCGACGTGCAGGAAGAGATCGCGAAGCGGATCTCAGAGAAGCTGGAAGTGCGGCTCAGCGGTGCTGAGCAGAAAAGGTTAGTAAAGCGGCACACCGAAAACCCCGAAGCGTACCAGGCATATCTTAAGGGTCGCTATTACTGGAATAAGCGTACCCCCCAGGGCTTCCTGAAGGGAATCGAGTATTTTGAACGCGCAACCAGCGTCGACCCTGATTACAGCGTTGCGTACTCAGGCCTAGCTGATTGTTACACCCTGCTGAACTACGCCGGGGGCCTTAAGCCAAACCAGGCGATGCCGAAAGCCCTGGCAGCGGCGAATCGAGCGCTACAGATAGACGATAGTCTCGCGGAAGCTCACAATTCGCTGGCCGCAGTTAAGTTCTGGTACGAATGGGATTGGGGAGGAGCGGAAAAGGAATACCGGCGGGCCATCCAATTGGATCCAAACTACGCGTCTGCTCATCATTGGTATTGTTGGTTTCTGTTGGCAATGGGACGTTTCGATGAAGCGATAGAGTCAGGGAAGCGAGCTCTGGAAGTAGACCCGCTCGCGCTGCCTATAAACATGGCTGTGGGAAAAGCTTACTTCTACGCGCGCCAGTTTGAGAACTCGATTAGGCAATCCCAAAAGACCCTTGAAATGGATCCAGGCTTTATGCCCGCACTGTTTTATTTGGCGCGGGCGTACCATCAAACGGGGAGGCGAGAAGAGGCCATTGAGATAGCTCGAAAGCTTGTGGAGGCTTCGGGCGGAGTCCCAAGTTTAACGGCCTTTCTCGCTTATATGTGCACTGGAGCCAGGTCGGATGAGAGTCGCAGGATACTAGAGACCCTGCTGCCGTTCACAGAATCAGATCGAATGTACATCTCGAGTTTCGTCATAGCTCTTATATATGCGGGCCTTAGGGAAACAGATCGAGCGCTGGAATGGATAGGAAAAGCGGTCGAGGAGCGCTCCCTTTTAATAGTCTACCTGAACGTTGACCCAGCTTTCGATAACCTCAGGTCCGAGCCGCGGTTTACGGAATTCCGCCGGCGCATCGGTCTCGGAGCAACTAACTGATCGCCATCGCGGTCCGTCGCGCGTCTACAGCAACCGTCATCGTAATAATGAATCTCTGGCAATTCCCTACGGCTTCCTTTGCCGCGCCTCAGACGCGGGGAGTTGACCCTAGTCCTTTGTCTTTTTGTACTCTGCTGAAGCCATGCGGGCACGCGGGTGATGTTTGTCGTATGAAGAACGCAGATGGCGATCGGTGATATGTGTGTAGATTTGGGTTGTGGAGATATCGCTGTGACCCAGCAACGCCTGAACCGAGCGGGAGTCAGCGCCATTTTGAAGCAGGTGCGTGGCAAAGCTGTGACGCAATGTGTGAGGCGAGATGTCCTTGACTCCCGCCTTGGCTGCGTAACGCTTAATCATGGACCAGGCAAACTGCCGCGTCAGTGGCTTACCGCGATTGACGAACATGTATGCTGAGGTCGTTTTCCCGTAGGCTGCTTTAACGCCACCATACTGCTGCAACCAATGAACCGCACTCTTGCCGATGGGAACGCGGCGCTCCTTGCTTCCTTTGCCGTGGCAAACTATCAACCCCGAATGAATATCCACGTCGGCTTGTTTTAATGAGACCAGTTCAGACACACGAAGTCCGGCTCCGTACATCGTTTCCAGCAATGCTCGATCTCGAATGCCCTCCTCTGTTGAAATATCGGGGGCGGCAAACAACCGGTCGATTTCGTCTTCCGTTAGAAATTGCGGCAGGTACGCGAAACGCTGTGGCGTGTCGAGATCGTCGGTCGAGTGTTTCTTGATATGCCCATCGAGCATAAGGAAGCGGAAAAAACCGCGCGCCGCGCTGACGGCCCTGCCCACTGAAGAGGGTGAGAGACCCTCTCGGGATAGCTCCGCGATCCAGTGCCTCAAGTCCTGTCTGGTTAACTCCTGGACTGGCTTGGCACTGCCGTTGGCCCATCTCTCTAAACGCGCGAGATCTCGAGCATAACTCTCCAGTGTGTTGCGGGCCAGCCCCTTCTCGACTTGAATGTAGGCCAGGAATTCCTTGACTAGATCGCGCTGTGATGATGTCTTTTTCAAATTCGTTACTAAGTCGCGCCTAAAAGCGAGCAAGCGTTTGGCCGGCAAAGCGAAGCGGCGACGGCGCTTTGGATAGGAGCTTAACACTCAGCGTCTCACGCCGATGATTTCGATCCAAAGCGGCGTCGCGCTACGCTTTGCCGCCACAGCCCAAAGTAGTGGAGCGCCTCTCTTTGTTGAGTGGACTCTAAACTGATTATAGACGGAAAAAGTTGGGTGGCTTAGTTATTCGTACGAGTCGAAAAGGTCACACACCGTTAACGTGAAAGCCTGAGATTTTATTAACGTCAGGTTAGCGACACGCGCGTTTGACAAACCTCTGTACTGCAAACGCATAAGGGACAGCA
This sequence comes from Acidobacteriota bacterium, assembly GCA_030859905.1. Taxonomy (GTDB): domain Bacteria; phylum Acidobacteriota; class Blastocatellia; order Pyrinomonadales; family Pyrinomonadaceae; genus PSRF01. The sequence goes on along the minus strand of JALZJF010000025.1, from coordinate 10,768 downwards.
TTAACTCCGCTCCGGCTTTGCCGCCCCATGTGCGGCGGCTCTGCCCCGCCGGGATTAGGCTTGTTGAATTTCGGGGCTAGGCCCCACGGGCGCAGCCCCAATGATGAGGGCACCTTGACGGAAGAGCTTAGCCGGGGGCATAGCCGCTTCCTTACACATCGGGCGGCGAAGCCGTTACAGCCGGCTCATGTTTACAGTTGAAAACGGGTTTTCTTATGCAGAGGACTGTTTTCGTGGCCGATTATGAATCGTGTCAGCCAGGAGCCTTCGTTCAACAGCAGCGTCGGGTTCGCGACCCTGGCGGGCAGATCGAAAACGAGCTTGGTTGTATACGTCTCGCTTGGCCGGAGGGCTTCGATGAATGGAGTGCCTGGGTCCTCCGTCTGCGCCTGGGCTTTGGCGCCCCTCTCCGAAGGCCAGTACCTACGTCCCTGGGCATCAACCACAGTCGCGAGCCGACTATTTGGCGTGAGTGTTCCGTTACCCCTGGTTGAGCTGATGGTGTCTTCATCAAAACGAGTCTTGATCGTTACGACGTGGTACAGGCCGTCCGCTGTCGACTGGTTTGGGCCGCTACCAAGCGTTTTGGTTTGCCGCACGTCGAGAATGGAATAAGCGAGGTGGCAGTCAACTTCGCAGAAGTGTTTTTCCTGACCGCGGGCAAGTACGGTCTCGCTACTTGTGAACGAGAAGAGCAACAGGAACCCGATGTAGATTGCCGCTACTACAGCGATCGCGCTGACGACCATCTTAGCTCCGACCAACTGGCCTTTGATCGCCGAGTAAATAAAGATCAGGGCGGCGACGAAAAAGAGCAGCCCGGTTCCCAGAAAAGCCATTGCTCCAATGGGGGCTGCGAGATTCACATTTGTGAACATCTGAGTTTCTCCTCAGGCTTCCAAGCCGTTGAAAACGCGATCGGCATTTACAGTCAAGTACTTTGCATTGCAAAGTCTCAGGTCAAAAAAAGGGGCACTCCCCGGTTAGCGATTCCGCATTTGCTGAATTAACGTTTCCATATGATTGAGATAACTCTCCAGAGCTCGCCTTCCCGCGGTGGACAACTTGTACTCGGTCCTGGGCACGCGGCCATCAAAGGACTTGGTGCAAGTAACGTATCCGGCATCTTCCAGTTTGCGCGCGTGCACACTGAGGTTGCCGTCGGTTGTGTTCATCAAGCTCTTAAGATCATTGAAAGTGAGAGACTCGTTCGCGGCGAGAGCGCTGACAATGCCGAGACGAAGTCGTTCATGAATCAGCCGATCCAGCTGGGGCGCAAGACTGCTGGTTCTAGCGGCTTTGAGTTCGCGCAGGCCACTCGCGGCCTGGCCTTGCTTTTTGGCTGTTGCTTGCTTTAGCGCAGAATGTTTAGCCACCGTACCTCCTTGCGATGATAACCCCAAAAACTATGTGAAGCCCTCCGAAGCCGGCCGCCAAAGACCAATTAGCAAAGGCCGGTGGAGAGAAAAGTGTGAATGCACCCAAAGCCATAAAGCAAAGTCCCATGATGGGTATAATACGGACGGAGAACATCCCGCCGGTGACTACTCCGGTTCCATAAAGCAGCAACCAAACGCCGGGGATCGCATTGGTCAAGCCGGCCTGGTAGAGCACTACGGTTAGTAAGCCGCCCACGAAGATCGGGGGTGAGAGACTAAACGCCACCTTGCGGCCGGGTCCGGACAGAAGGGGCATCTGCGCCGCGCGCGCTTTTCGATCCATCGACCACCCGGCAATCAAGAGGGCAACCACCACTTCCGCAATCCATACTGCCAGCCATCCCTGAAAGGATGATTGCCGGGCGGAGAGGAAAGTTGAAATGAACGCCGTAACTCCAATTGCAACCTGGCCCCAACCGGAAATTCCGGTAAAAGCTGAGGCGCGTTCCATAGTCTCGCGGATGTAGCGCAGATTGTCCATGGCGCGTTCGTGCAACGCCGGCGGGCGGTCTGTTTCGGGGGCAACTAGGCGAATTAAGCTCATCGGGAGCATCATAAGCGTCGAATCGAGCTGTGTCAAGTACTTTATGAGGCAAAGGGGGGAGTGAAGAACGGGCGTCAACCTCCGTAACGGCTTGCCGCCCCGATGTGAGGCGGTAACGCCCTTTACGCAAAAGGTAAACTTTGCCTTTTGCGTACGGGGCGTCGTGGCTCAGCCCGGCGTTACGCCGCAATTTTTATTTTATTTTTATGAAAACCTTGTTTCCCGTTTCTCTGTCGTGATAGAGTGCGTCGCCTAAACACCGAGCGAGTTTGGCTTCTCCTCACGTTCTTCCTGGCAGTTCCAAGAACCTTAATGAAGTCAAGCTCAAGTTGATTCCAGTTGCGGATGCAGCCGGGAGTCCGTTGCGGGCTTGACCCAAATATTGCGGGAGACCTTACATGAACCTCACGACCTCACAATTCTCGATTCGTCTCAGTCTTCAATATGCATGCTTGTTAATCCTTTGTTACCTCGGTGCGGTCGATCGTTCCGTGGCTCAGAATCTCGACCATGTGATCATTGAAGGTCGAGTTGTCGATCAGAATGGCGCCGTTATTCCAGGAGCTTCGGTAACGGCCATTCTCACAAGAACGGGCTCGCGGCGTACTGCCGTGGCGGATAATGACGGACGTTATCGGCTCCTTCAGCTCGAGCCGGGCACTTATGTGTTGCGCGCGTCAGCGGAGGGCTTCGCTGTGCAGGATAGTGAGGCCACCGCGGTCATTTCCGGTCAAAACCTTCAGCTCGAGATCGTTCTTTTAGCGCGAGGCGTGATCGTCGATCCAGTGATTGTAATTTCCCCGCAGTCCAAACCTGTGGACACCACCCGCACAGTTGTCGGCGGGACGATAACGGCCCGCGAGGTCGAATCCCTGCCGGTGGCTACTCGGTCGCCGCTTGATTTGATCTTCACTTTGGGCGGGGTGACTGAGGAACCACTTTCGACGCGCGATTTGGCAGAGGATAGAGCCAGAAATCCGGCCAATGCTCCCGAAGAAGCGGGAACGTTTGCGATCTCCGGCGGGCCTGCATACTCCAACAACCTGACCATTGACGGTCTTGACAACAACGACGATCGCGCAGCCCGGGAACGATTTCAGCCTTCACTTGAAGCGGTGGCGGAAGTTCAGGTGATAACGAATCAGTTCTCCGCCGAATACGGACGAGCTTCCGGAGGGCGCATAAACATTCGCACCCGGGGTGGCGCCCGAGCGTTTCGAGGGCGGGCCTTTTACTTCTTCAAAGACGAGTCCTTAAACGCTAGGCCCACAGTACTGAAGCCAGGAGCCGGGAATACGTATTGAACAGCTACCTCAGCACGCCCGGTTGCGCTCTTACTGACTATCGCCTGTCTAACCAGACAGCGGGCAATTTCGGATCTTTTCTGCGGACTGAAACCTTCGTGCAACCGTTCGCGCAAAGCAGTGAGTAAGTCCTGAACATCGAGCAATCGTTTCCGCTGAGAGTCGTTTTCATTTCGCGCATCGTTCAGCTCGATTCCTTCTTTTTCCAGACTGGCAAATTCCCTCCCTAACGTCTCGCGCGCTCGCATGGCGTCTTCATCCGTAACCACGCCCCGCGCGACCGCAAGAGTCAGCCGCTCTCTTGCCTCGCGATTCTTGGTCTTTTGGTCTACAACTCGTTTCCATCTACCTTCAACGGTTAAATCACCGGACGCCGCCTGTCGATTGTAACACTCCTTCAAGCGCTCAATTATCTTCGAAGGTGAGCTGATGAACGCTTCAATCTGTTGCCAAATAACCGCCTCTAATCGGCCTGCGTTAACTCTTGCGTTGCCGCAGAATTGATAATCCCGGTTTGTCACCGTGCCGCATTCATAGTAGGCAATATCCGCATAACGCTTGTCTTTGTACCGTCTGCCCCCAATAGTGTGGCCCACATAAGCGCGCCCGCACTTACCACAGCGAACCAGGCTCTTAAGCAAATAAAAATTCTTGCGCGATGTAGCACACCATTTACGATTGAATGTAAGCCTCGCCTGAACTGCCTCAAACAGCTCCTTGGTGACAATGGCCGGGCATGGAATGATTATTTGCTCTGTTGCATCGCGCCGAATTCGTGAACCACCGCCTGGACGCCGGCGAGGGGTACCGAAAGAGACAAACTCCCCTGCATAGACGCGGTTTTTCAGCAGGTAGATAAACGTATCGTGGCGCCAGCCCTTCCCGCGCGGTGATGGTGCGCACGATTCATTCAACCATCGAACGATCTCTCGCGTGCGATCTCCTCGAGCTGCCCTTACGAACGCGCGTCTTAATATCTCGGCCTTTACTTCGTCGATAACCAATTGGCCCGCTTCGACGGTGTACCCGAACGGCGCGCGCGTGGAAATCTTGCCCTCACTCGCTCGCCTCCGTAATCCGGCTTTGGTGCGGCTAGTACAGTCGCGCTTGTATTGAGCGCTAATAACTGTTTTGAGTTCCGTTTCAAGCGTGCTCCCCTCGCGAGTTGTATCTGTGCCGTCGGAGATGCCGACGATCTGCGTGCCGCGACTTTCTGCGAGGCGAAGAAAGAGCAACCCATCTATTGTGTCGCGACCAATCCGATCCAAACTAAAAACAAACAATCGCCTTACCTGGCCAGTGCTAACTAAGCGGTAAAGTTCACTGCCTTTTGGGCGCTTATGAATCTCGATACCACCGGAGACGCCATCATCCTCGAATTGAAGCTGCGGATTGATGCCCTGCTGCTCGAAATATCGAGCAAGAGCGTGTCGCTGTGTTTCAATAGTTTCCGCATCACGCTGACTCGCGGTTGAAACTCTCAAGTATGAAACGTCAAGGTTTTCCATCATCAGGATAAGAGATCAGAAGAGCACTCTAAATCGTCATCGTCTTGAGTCGAGGTAGGTTCAAGATCCAGCACGATCGCTAAGGCCCGCAGCATCGCCTCCGGGTCCGGCGCATGTTCTGCGCGGATTTCCATCGGCACCTTACTTTTTTCTGCGACGTCTCTCAATAGATCAACCTGTAATATTTTCAGGGAACGCTTTGACTGTCGTCCCGAACTGCGAAAACTTCTCAACAAAGAGTGATCCCTGTTCGCCCAGGTAGAAAAACGCCTGTCCCTGCCTTGCTCCCCCAGTCCCCTCGCGATCTACTCGCCAGAACGGAGCCCGGCTACTCGGAAAACACACCAGAAACCTCCGCATGAGAACTTGAAACCACTCAGCATCCGTACAATTGTTCGTCAGGATGATTGCGGCCTTCGTGTTCCTTTTGACGTATTGTTCGATCGCGTAGAACGCGAATTTCTCAACCAAAGAGAAAGGTGGGCTTAGCCAGACGCGCCCGAACCATTCTTTAGTTAGACCGTTATCCTGCTTTGTGAAAAACTTCTTCGCCTTAATGATCTTGTTCGCCGCAGCACATGACGCTGGGTCGAGGTCGATTCGTCCGAGAACTTCGCGAGCTACGTCGAGGTATTCACTTTGGGCCGTCAACCACTCGTCTGAATCACCCAGCTTGTCCTGAATGTGAACCGTCTGCCGCCTGAATCGCTCGCTTACCTCTTCGGTGATGTGCGCCTTTAATAACTGGCCCAAGGGAGTAATGATGCCATCGCCGTTGTCCATACCGCCCGCATTGACAATCTCAGACACTTGAATTGCTACGCTGCGCACGTGGCCGGCGGTAAGTTTGGCTCCCTTGGGTAGCGTGTTGGTGACGATCTGCCATACGGCTTTCTGGATCTCCGGCTCGTAGGGAATCAATTCTCTCGCCTGAGCTTCATTGGCTGGGAGTATTCCGTCTCCAATTGGAGACAAGTTCTCAACCACTCCGGCGCTCTCGATCAGCCGGTAGGCATGTGCTCGTCCCATATCCCATCGCTCACGGCAGTAAGACTCAAAAGTTGGATACTCGCATCGGTACAAACGGGAGTCCCTGATCTCAGTAAGCGCGGCCCCAACCTCAAAGAATGTTGTGACGCCACGTGCGATCACTTGCTCGCAACGCTCAAGGCTTCCTTTCTCCGTGCCACTCAGAGGCAATAATGGTTTAAGGGTTAGGTTCGATTCTTCAGTCATGCCGCCTCAATTGCCAGAAGCGCACGCTGTCGCTTCTCATCCAGAAACGCTGCCTCTTCTTCTTCTTTGCCGACTTCATAGTTGTACGCGTCCACATCGATAACCGAGTCAATCGCGCTTACGAGAAGTTTCTGTTGTAATGCCGGTGAGAGCGCTTCCAACTCCCATACATTGTCGGTGCCGTAGCCCTCGACATACTTTTGATAATTCGGAGAACTCTTCTTTGCTTTATCCAAGACGCTCACGGGCAACTCTCGCTCCCGTGCCTGGTCCATAGTTAGCGCCACCTTGATCAGTTCTACATGTTCAATCGAGAAGTCATCGCGCATTGAGCGCGCGAAACAATGAGCAATCTCGTCGCCGTCCGGATCGAGATCTGACATCGCTAGAATGATCAGCTTGTCCTTGCCGCTCTTTCTGTATCTCTCAGCTATCTGGTGGCGAGGCGGGAGCGAGGAGAACCCGCGCCCCACTGTAAGCGGAATACAGTGTTGGGTGGCGACCGACTTAATGAATGAATACCCGGTCAGCTTCTCGTACATGATTTCAATATGGTTCGGCTGGCTCTGCATTAGGTCCCGGTAGTAGCCCTTAAATAAACCGTCTGTTTCTTTCCGGAGGAATAGACCTGCATGTTGGTGGCAGGACGTTATGGACACTGGCCGCGTTTCATCATCAATGCAGCTAAAGGGAATTATCCCCTCTAGCCGCATCCGTAAGAGCAGGTCACACAGGTCCTTGTAGCAGTGTTTTCCGTTGTTCTTGTTCAGAACCTTGTTCTTGTTTTCTGGCCTATTGTTGTACCGGCTGTTAGGTTTGGACGCATGTCTGAGTGGAGGATCGTTAAGCAAGGCATAATGGATCTGCCGATCTGATAGCGGCCAGTAGGCATTCATCTCCCTTAGAATGAGGCAGACGGCATTCAAAAAGGGAAACTTGGCTTCGCTGATTTTTGCCCGCCCCTTAAATTCCCGCAGCTCAATCGTGTCAGCATTGAACTCCTCAGAGCGCGCTTCCCGGTGTTCCGATAGCACTCGGTGGGCATCTTTTGGATCAGCCTTTACCACCGACTCTCGCATCATTTCATCCAGCGTCTTGTCGCGCTGGCGGTTATACATCTCCAGTAGGTGGACAAATTCCGGGCTCACTCCGGTGTAGGGAGGAACATCCCACCATCCGGAATCCAGATCCGTAATCCGATCGATGTCTTCGACAACGCAAGGGACTTTTTTCAATCCGACCAACTTGGCCGCAGCATATCGGCGATGACCGGACAGGATGAATTTGTCCCGCGAAACAACCATCGGCACTTTGAACCCATTGAGTCGGATTGCTTCGGCCAACTCCCGCAACTGAGGATCGTCAGAACCTACAGGGCGATACAGCTTCTCGTTTTCAGGCGAGGGCCTGATGTCGGCGAGCGGTAGAATCCGTACATGTCCGGATTTCGCTTTTCTGCCGTTGCCGTTGATGCTTTTGCTATTCGTACTCACGTAATAATCGCAGTCCCGTCAGTTTCTTCGAGATGTCGCTCATCTACGCAGCCTCATCTCGTATTCCTGCCGACGGGGTCCACACGGTATCCTTGATGCACGCCTCAATCATTGGGCGTTTTCCGCCCAGGCTCAGGAACTCTCGTATGTCTTTAGTGGGCGGAACCCAGACGCAACTCAACACGGGCAGTGCGCTTTGCAACTTGACCGCCCCCCGCAACCCCGGATCGTCGTTGTCCGTAACTATCACTAAGCGTCGAACTCTCTGCGCGCGGATGTACTGCAAAATCATTTCTTCTTGTCCGAGGCAAGCAGGTCGTCCGATAGCGTAGAGGCCAAGCGTTAACGCGGCTGCCAAGTCGGTAGGTCCTTCAACGATGTAAAGTGTTCCGTCGAAATCAAACAGATATTCGGCCGGAATAAATAGCCCTTGGTGGCTTCCTTTAACTGCCCACTTCCGGCCTTCGTTGTTGCGCAGCCGAATGCCGATAACTTTCCCTGTCGCGTCTTTCATGGGAAAGGCCCATGCGCTATTAGGTGCAGCCCACGCGCAGCCAATCGCTTTCAAGGCGTCCGTGTCTACACCTAGCGCAATTCCAAATTCGTCAAGTTGATGAAACGTGGTAGCGTCCAACCATCGCTTCCAGATTCCGGGTGCGTCGAGCGGGGGATCTTCAATGGCTTTCCTAAGCGGTGCGACGTAGGGCAGCGGGGCGTACCCCGTAGAATGGAGCCATCCACCCATTGAGTTTTTAGACGGACGATCCGACTCTACCCTCATGCACAACGCGAGTTCGGCTTCGGGTGCGTAGGTGCAGTAGTCCGGCTTACCACAAATCTTGCAGCGGTTTTTCTTGGTGACTCTGATCCACCTGTAAGTTCTCATGGTTAATCTCCGAATTGGTTGACCCCGACACCAAACCCCGGGGAATCGGGCCGCCGCCAACTATTCTTTGCCAATACGCCGATCATTTCCGTGGCTTCCCATTTTTGAATACCTTCCAACTCTTCTACCGTATAACCTGCGCGTAGTAATACCTCACGTTGTTTGCTGCTCATTGAAAACAGTTTCGAGATGATTGCCTGGCCATCGGCCGGGGAATACTCGTCAGGGTTGTAGCCGTGGGTGAGTAGCAATTGACGTTGTTTTGAAGTTAAAGGATACCGTTGAACGTGACCACGCCACTTCTCGGCTCTACGCTGGAACATTGCGAAGGGATCGACATAAGTCATTGAGAACCGTGCGTTGCCTTTTACGCCTGCTCGCTTCAGACGATCCTGCTCTTCGCGTAGTTCTCTTTCTGCTTCCCGCAGATCGCTAAGCATCGAAGACCGGCCCTTGGCATTTGCTCTCTTAATGGCTAACGCTCTCGCTTCTTCGCAAAAGCGTCCGCCTAGTACGTCTGCAGAAAGAATTAACTTGTGTTTTCCAGAATTACCCGCGAAATCAAGAATCACTGCGGCAGGCTTTGCGCTGGACTTGATTGCCTCCTGGCGTTCTTCGGAGGTCTTACTGTCATCAATTACGCCAGTTAAAGGTCTCAGCCCGCGTCCTAACATTTGCGCGTATCGCGGGCGGCTTTTCGTCGGGCGAGCCATGACGATTACCTGGATCGCAGGGTTGTCATAAGCTTCGTTACAAACATCGACGTTGGTTAATATTTGCAGTTCGGAACCGGCAAAGCGCTTGAAGATTTCATGTCGTTTGTGTTCAGGGGTATGGCCAAATACAGAATCAGCAGAGCCCGGTCGATACCGATTAAAAATCTCCGCCATGCGCTCGGCGTGCTTGACGCTTGAGGCAAAAACCAGAGCCTTTCGGTCCTCAATAACCCTTAAGCTGGCGTCGACCATTCCTAGTAAGTTTTTTTCCTGCTCAACCACTTGAGCGAGATCAGCGCCGTTCAAATCTCCCGCTGTCGTTCGACAATGAGAGAGATCAAGAGACTGAATCCTTACGAGTCTCTGATCAACGTCTACCAAATAACCCTGATCGATCATGTCAGTGATTTCGATATTGAAGGCAACGGTTTCAAAAACTCTGGCGAGGGCTATTCCGTCATGTCTATCCGGTGTGGCTGAAAGACCTAAAGTCTTTAAATCGGGGTTTGCCTGAAAGTGTTTGACGACTCTTTCAAAAGCTTGGGCCCCTGCGTAGTGATGGGCCTCGTCTGCTATGAGCAGAGAGAAGGTGTTTGCGGGCCATCGTTGCAATCGCTTACCATCTCGAGAATAAAGAGTCTGCGGCGTAGCAATAACAACCGGCGTGCCGTTTAGAGTGTGAGAGTCGGCCCACATATCCGCTTTTTCTATTTCGCTATCAAGTCCAAATTGCCATAGCCGTTGACGGAATTGTTTTACTAACTCGTTCTTATGGGCCAGCACCAACGTACGCCCGCCATTACGCCGGATAATCTCGCACGCTATGGAAGTCTTGCCACTTCCGGTAGGGCTCACTCCAAGAACTGACGAAGCGGTATCCCAGGCGGCGAATGTCTTCTCAACAGAATCTAATTGATAATCACGAAGTTGCATTTCGCTCAATCAACTCCCTAGTCTCCTTGCTGACCGCTGGACTATTCCAAAGAAACCGACTGATCCACCCACGCTTACGACACAATGTGCAGTTCTTCGCTAAACGACCCTGGCAACTCGGGCAGAGTGCGTAGGGAATGATTGAATCCAGCGTGTAAGCGAGCGACCCGGCCTCCGCAATGATCGTATTCCCTACTTCCGCGTAAATCGGATCTTTCAACTTGTCCTGCTTAGCGCCGCTGAACCCTTGCTCTACCGTGTTCTTGATCTCACGAGCTAGCCCGCGCAAACGCTTTCCTACGGTCTCGGCTCGCTGCCATTCGGCTAAAATTTCGTCAGGGATGACACGGCCGATCTTGTCGACGTGGCTCTCTTTTGCTGCGGCTTTCTCTTTCGTTTCCCGAGCAACCGTTGCAACAGTTTTCTTACCTTGCTCGATAGCTTCAACCTCTCGCTTAGGCGCCGTTCGCAGTACCTCTTTTGCGGTCACAACTGTACGAGGGCTCACCTTTAACTCTTGTGCTGCCTGTGGGATAGACGGGGCATCGCGCAATATTGCGCGATTAGATTCAGGCCCGTTCATTGCCATCTTCGCCGCAACTAAGGCACGCTGACTTGTTGTAAGGTGACGGCGAAATACGTTGGCAGAGAGGATAAAGGCCAGAGCGTCGCCTGAATTGAAATGCCTGACTTTCGGCTCAACGTTGGC
>JALZJF010000251.1 GCA_030859905.1 Acidobacteriota bacterium | reverse complement strand
AGCATCAGCCCGTGTTAACGGGCGGCAGCGTGTTGTTTGAGACGAGCGCGGAATTTGCTTCGGGCTGCCGCCTGCCTTCGCAGGCTTAGGACTTTGTTTTGCAGAGGCCTGGGGCTCACGCCCCAGTCTTTATGCTTTCGCCTGCTACCGCAGGCTTACTGAAAACACCGCAGTTCATGAATAATCCGGGCTAGCAGGCTGCTGGAAAACTAAGAACGATCCACGAAATCAGACGAACGGACACGAAGAGAGGCCCTAGTTCGAGTCATTTCGTGTGCTTTCGTGGATCGTCTTATCATTTATATTGGCCCACTCCTTTTTCAGCCTGCTAGTTGAAGACAGCGCGACTGTGATGAAGATTGGCAGGAGATACTGCAAGCGGCGTAAGCATCCTTCAAGGCATAGGCTCTTGACATTCCACTGAGCGAGCGTAGAATGCGCTTGGTTCTCACGCACAACTTCTCCCTACTGTCCGCGGTTTAGCAAAAGGTGTCCGGTTATGTTTTCCCGCTACACCGAAACCGGAAAGCGATTCCGCCTTTCCTGGGTAGAGGTGTGTCGGGACTGTTCTGTCATCGCAAGCCGGCAGCCCGTCTGATTAAATAGCAAGGCCCCAGCGCCGCTCTGTAGGCGGCGTTGGGGCCTTTTTGACAACACAGTCTCCGCCTCACTTGAAAGCAAAGATGCGTTGTACGCGAAATGAATCTTAGCGCAAGTGGGGCGGTGGCTCAACCTTAGAAAAAGGAGAGACCCACCATGAAAAGAATCAAGAATAATCTGGTCGCTTTGAGCATCGTCGCTCTCGTGTTATTTCCGATGCCGACTTCAGGTCAAACACAAGACTATCCACCTGAGTTCTCGCCGCTCAGAACTTCACGCCCGCGCCCACCGCAACTACCTCTTGTCCCACCAACCAAGTTCGTCAAGGTTCAGAACGCGATTCCTAACAGATACATCGTTGTGCTGAACGACGATGTTGTTCCGAGTGATGCCCCGCTCGATGTTCGGCGAGCGGGCATAACCGCAATCGCCAACAGTCACGCGCAACTTCACGGCGGGAGAGTTGGCTTCATTTACGAAACCGCGCTCAAAGGCTATTCAATTGAGCTTCCCAACGAAGCGACTGCCAGAGCGCTCAGTGAAAACCCACAAGTCAAATGGGTTGAAGAGGTGGGACTGATTCAACTATCGGCGGTCCAGCCTAACCCACCATCGTGGGGCTTGGATCGCGTCGACCAGATGTCTTTACCTCTCGACAATCAGTATGTCTACAACGCGACCGGCGCGGGCGTTAGAGCATACGTGATTGACACCGGCATACGGGCGAGTCATGTGGATTTCGGCGGCCGCGCCTCCATCGCTGCCGATTTCATCAATGAAGGAGGCTCCGGCGGCAACAATGACTTTAACGGGCACGGCACGCATGTCGCGGGAACCCTTGGCGGCACGACGTACGGCGTGGCGAAAGGTGTGACCATTCTTTCGGTTAAAGTCCTCAATGCCTTTGGTGGCGGCACAACTGAGGGGGTTAATGCAGGAGTCAACTGGGTGACGACTGACCACCAAGCTAACCCCTCCGTACCGGCCGTAGCCAACATGAGTCTCGGATCAACAGGCGGGCCGATCCCTTCAGTTGACACGGCAGTGCGGAACTCCATCAACGCTGGCGTGACATATGCAGTCGCGGCTGGAAATGATGGCGGTGACGCTATCAATACATCGCCGGCGCGTGTGGATGCAGCTCTGACTGTTGGGGCGAGTGACATAACCGACACTAGGGCTAACTTCTCTAACTTCGGGGAAGTCGTCGATCTCTTCGCTCCAGGTGTCAACATTACCTCAGCCTGGATCGGCAGCGATACAGACACACGGGCCTTACCAGGAACGTCTATGGCGTCGCCCCATGGTGCGGGAGGAACCGGTCTGTATCTGCAAGGCCGCACGGGAATGTCTAACTGCTCTGCACACCCAATTCAAGGACCTGCGTCAACATCGGGCGGGGCGATATCCACTTGTCCTGATAGGGTCGTGCGGTTCATGAACAGCAATACGAGCCTCAATAAGCTTAGTAACATCCCTACAGGGACCCCGAATCGCTTGCTCTGGACGGGCTCGCTGCCGACGACGACCAATCCGGTTGACAATCAAAGGTTTTTCGTCTGGCAGCATTACCCGGATTTCCTTCCGCTGGAGGACGAGCCGGACGAAAACGGGCTGGATTTCTGGACGGGCAATATCACTGGCACGTGCGGCACGGGCTTCAACGACAACAACTCATGCACTCGCACCAAGCGCATTGACGTGTCGAGGGCTTTCTGGGCAGCCCAGTACCCCTCGGCGTTCCAGAACAACGGCGAGTTCGTGGACTTGTGCTACCAGCTTTACTTGCGGCGCGATGTGCCGGACAGCGATCCGGGGTATCAATTCTGGCTCTCAGTTTTGAATAGTTACGGCAGCCCGGCGAGTCAGGCTGGACACAACCACTTGATCGATGCGTTCCTGAGTTCGGGGGAGTACCGCCAACGATTCGGTCAGCCGTAACGTAACAAGGGACACCCGCTAGGCATGTCCCTGACAGGAACAAGGAAGCCTTTGATGGCGACGGTCACTTGACGCCGAAAGCGCCCGGTGACTGTTGCCACCAAGGAAACGTACAAAGTTTAGAAGGGCGAGGGCGCTTTACGGGAGGGAGTAGCATGAAACGCCAAAATCCCACGAAACCTTACATATTTGCAGGCTGCCTTTTGCTGGTGCTCGCAGCTTATTGCAGCATGCCAAGCATTGAAGCCTCTGTCGGACACAAAGCTGCCGCCCAAACTGTTTCAATGAGGGGTAGGTATAACGGCAAACTCGTCTTCACCAGCGACCGCCACAACGCAGCTTTGAACATCTGGACGATGAACTCGGACGGTAGTAGTCCGAGACGCTTGACTCACCTAACGCCGCGCGGCGATGACCTTCCGCCGTTCGCCCGCGTCTATGACGACCTTCCGGTATGGTCGCCGGACGGCACGAAAATCGCCTTTATTACCAATCGGGATTACGCGGTTGGAAGCACGGACTCGTCGCGTAGCATATACATAATGGACGCTGACGGCAGCAACGTGAACCGCATTTTAGTTGATGGAATCGAAGAGACATTGCCGGAGATACGCTCAGTGGCGTGGTCTCCGGATGGGACGAAGTTTGCCTTCGATGCCGGAGTCCATGTGGCGATCCCAGAGGTAAGAGCAACTATCAACATTTACACCGTAAACACTGATGGTACGAACATAGTTAAGTTGACCAACGACACAGATGTCGTCAATGTAGGGCCAACATGGTCGCCCGACGGTCGCCAAATCGCATACGCGAGCAACCGCGACCCTCAGAACAGATATAGGATTTGGGTTATGAATTCAGATGGCAGCGGTCCGCGAAAACTGGCCGATGTTCACAACACACTTAATCCTCTGTTTTACTATGACCTGCAACCCGCCTGGTCGCCCGATGGTACAAGGATTCTATTTGTTGGTTCCCGCGACTTCAACGGAACGAGGGATTGTTTTAATGTGAATTGCTTAGAGATGTTTGTAGTGAACCCTGACGGCAGTAACGAGCAGCAATTGACAAACGACCAGAACAGAGGCGGCTTACAATTCTTGCCAAGATGGTCACCGGACGGAACGAAGATTGTCTTCAGCGTGGATCTCCGTACCGTTGACGACAGTATCGATCGAGGGAGAGCGATCATTGTAATGAACGCAGACGGCAGTAATCAAATCAATCTCTCGAATCGGAGTGATTACGCGTTCTCCGACGTTTCAGTCGACTGGCAGCCCCTGCCTGTGCCCGCCAATGAACCGCCGCCCGCCGCGCTCAGTTTCAGCGCCCCTTCCTACAGCGCCTTCGAGGATTCCGGCAGCATCCCCATAACAGTCACGCGCACCGGCAACCTCAACGAATCAGTTTCATGCTTCTACGCCACCGAAGACGGCACGGCGACTGTGCGCCGGCACTACGCGCCCGCCTTCGGCACGCTGCGGTTCGCGCCCGGCGAAGCGTCGCGGACAATTCTCATTCCGCTCACCGACAACGGGCACGTATGGGGCAACCGCTCCTTCAAGATCGCTCTGTTCGACAACGAAGGCAATGCGACTTTCTTAGGCGGGATCCGTGAAGCGAACATCACGGTGCTCGAAAGAGACGCTGTGCCGCGCCCCAATAACCCGATTGACGACGCGCGGGCGTTCGTGCGTCAGCACTATGTTGACTTTCTTAATCGCGAACCGGACCCCGAAGGGCTGGCGTTCTGGGCGAACGAGATTGCCTCGTGCGGCACGGACGCGCGCTGCCTTGACATCAAGCGGCAGCACGTCTCGGCAGCCTTCTTCCTCTCGATAGAGTTTCAGGAGACGGGCTACTTTGTCCTCCGCTATCGGATTCTCAATTATAGTTCTGAATATCCTTCTGGAGGATTTTTTGGCTTCGCGCGCTACGCGCAGGAGGTAGGTCGTGGCGTGGTGGTCGGGCAAGCTGGGTGGCAGGAGCGGTTAGAGGCGAACAAACGGGCCTTTATCCAGCGGTTCTTCGACGATGACCGGATCGCACTGAGTTTCGGGCGCACGGATGAGGAGTACGTTGACCTGCTCTTCCAATACGTCAGAGAGTTCGCCGGGGTGACGCTGCCGCAGTCGGAGCGCGACGCACTGGTTGCGGGGTTGACGGCGGGGACTGAAACGCGCCCGACGGTGTTCCGCAGGGTTCTGGAAAACGAGCAGTTCAAACGCGGGTTCTTCAATCAAGCCTTCGTCCTGATGCAGTACTACGGGTATTTGCGGAGAGACCCGGATGAAGCCGGCTACTTTTTCTGGTTGAACAAGCTGGATCGGTTCGGCGGCGACTACATTGCGGCGGAGATGGTCAAGGCCTTCATCATATCGGGCGAGTACCGCAATCGCTTCGGGCAGCCGTAAAGAAATAAAGAGTCCTAATGTCTTTTTGGCAGTAGTGAAGGTCTCGTTCGATGGAATTGACGGGGAGGGAAAGCATGAGTAGAACGCGAAGAAGCCAAGCAGCGTGGTCACTGGGTCTTCTGATCAGCGGCGCTGTTTTAATTGTGGCCATCAAACCGGCCACAGCAAGGGTTCGAGCAGCCACAGCAAGCAATGTCCACGCAATTGCGCAAGCTACTCCAACAGCAACGGCGGTGAAAGGCAGATACAACGGAAGAATAGTTTTCACCAGCAACCGCAACCCCGGCCATCCGCACGGAGGCCTAAACCTCTGGACAATGAATCCGGATGGCAGCAGCCCGACCCAACTAACGAATGAGAGTATGCGTGGCCCTACGCTTCCGTCTTACGTTCCCGTTTACGATGACGGCCCGAAATGGTCGCCGGATGGGACGAAAATCGCGTTCTTCAGCAACAGGAATTATACGTTCGCTCTTTACACGATGAACGCCGACGGCAGCAATGTTCAATTTGTCACAGATAAAGTGCCAAGTCTTTCATCGCCTGCTTGGTCGCCCGATGGGACGAAGATTGCATTTTCTGGCGGGACACCTATCACTATTGGGCCGAACCAACCATTCACCGATGTTTACCTGATCAACGTGGATGGAAGCGGACTAACCAAGCTGACCAGCGACTCCGGTCTCAACGGCTCTCCCTCGTGGTCGCCTGACGGAAGACAAATTGCCTTCAGCAGCAATCGTAACGGCGTGCATAAGATTTATGTGATGAATGCCGATGGGAGCAATCAACATCCCATCGCCGAGCGTGGCACTCAGCCGTCATGGTCACCCGATGGCTCGAAGATATTGTTCGTCGGTGGACGGGGCGACGCAACCGAATGCGGCAGCATCAGTGGCAACCTCAATTGTGAGCAACTCTATGTCGTCGCGCCCGATGGCCGTGATTTAACGCAACTGACCCATTATGCGGCCAGCTACCAGATGCCGAAGTGGTCACCGGATGGCACGAAGATCGTCTTTGCGCGGAATTTGACGACACTCACTATTAATAACGACCCTCTTTTTGGCGGTAGGGGAATCACTGAGCGCGGTCACGCCATCTTTGTAATGAATGCCGACGGCAGCCAACAGATTAACATCTCGAACCGCAAACCCGGGCCGGACGTGTATGATGTTTCGCCGGACTGGCAGCCGCTTTTCGCACCCGCGAACGAGCCGCCGCCGAGCGTGCTGGGATTCAGCGCAGGATTATATCTGGCTGCTTATCCGGCTCCCCCGGAGATTGAAATCACCGTGACACGCACCGGCAACTTGAACCAGACAGCTTCGTGCGATTATCAAACTCAAACGGACCATGGCATAACAGCGGGCCTCCCGAGCGGCTCCCTCAATTTCGCTCTGGGAGAAACTTCAAAGACCATCCTGTTGTCCTCTTACTACGGCTCTTTGCTCAACACATACAAAGTCACCCTTTTCAATAGCGCAGGCAATGCGACCTTTATTGGCGGAATAAAGGACGCGACTGTTATCTTCGCGGGCCAGACTTCCAATCCAATCGATAACGCAGCTTTCTTTATCAGGCAGCAGTACAAAGATTTCCTCAACCGCGAGCCGGACACGTCGGGTTGGGACTTCTGGACGAACAACATCGAGTCATGCAGCGCGAACTCGCAATGCCGCGAGGTCAAGCGGATTGACACCGCTGCCGCCTATTTCCTCTCCATTGAATTTCAGCAGACGGGTTATCTAGTTTACCGCATCTACAAAGCGGCTTACGGCAATCTGTCCGACGCACCCATCCCCATCAGGTTCACTGAATTTTCCCCGGAAACTCGCCAAACAGCGCACGGCGTCGTGGTAGGGCAGGCCGGCTGGGAGCAGCAGTTAGAGAATAACAAGCAGACCTTCACCGCAGATTTTGTCGTGCGCCCTCGGTTTACTGCGGCCTACCCACCTTCAATGACGCCGGTGGTGTTTGTCGATACGCTTTTTAGTAATGCCGAAGTGATGCCTTCAGCGAGCGACCGGGCGGCGGCCATCAACGAGTTCGGCTCGGTGGCCAATACGACGGATACGGCGGCGCGAGCGCGCGCCTTGCAGCGCGTGGCTGAGAACTCAACGCTACAGCAACAGGAATTCAACCGCGCGTTCGTGTTGATGCAATACTTCGGTTATCTGCGGCGCAACCCGAACGAAGCACCGGACTCGGACTTCTCGGGCTACAACTTCTGGCTCAACAAGCTCAATCACTTCAACGGCAATTTCGTCAAGGCCGAGATGGTCAAGGCGTTCATTACCTCCGGCGAATATCGCAACCGCTTTGGGCCATGAGAGATCAATTTCAATATCCGCAGGACATGAGACCCGGTCGCTACCGCTCGCGGTTCTGACAGGCGCCGTTATTTTTCGATCTTCTTGATCAGACGCAGGGCGTGATTGCGGGCGATCAGCGGCAGGTGGTCGTCGGTACTGATATCTTTTAGTAGAGGGATCAACTGCTGAGGGTCCGAAAGCCAGTTTCTTTTCATCGCCG
>JALZJF010000192.1 GCA_030859905.1 Acidobacteriota bacterium | reverse complement strand
AGCTTAAACCCTTCGACGTATGCCCTGCCCAGCCCGTCTTTGTTTCGCCGGTGAAGCACAAAGAGCTTGCCGGGATTCTTCCGACTCAACTCGTCGGCGATCTTTCCTGTTCCGTCCGGGGAATTATCATCAACGACGAGAACGTGTAGATCATTCGCGTGTTGCCAAATCTTTTCGACGAGCTGCGCTAGGTTCTCTCGCTCATTATACGTCGGGATGACAACGACGGCTTGCATACGACTGTTACACACCTTCCAGCTTTTTTACGCGCGGGGGCCGTTTTCCTGAATGACGGCGCGAAAAAGTGTACTTCGAACTTTAGCTTTTGAATTCGATGTAAGGTTTCAAGAGGATCAATAGGACTGATATTCCAGGCTCTCAGACTCCACAACTGTTTAATCTAAAACAAAGCCGCTTCAAATGTATAGGGCCGTCACAACTGCCACCGGTAATCGGCGTCCGGGACGCACCCGTTCTGATGTAGCCGCAAGAGCACAAAGTCTCCCTCCCCTGCAACCTTCTCTCCCGCCGAACTCTGATTCCTAAATGTGATGACATAATTGAATGACCCGGACTCACGATGCGGCTCCTCATTCGACCCATACAACGGCACCGACCGATGCAGGTAGCTATAACCGCCCGTCCAGGCGAGATTGTCAACCTCGATTTTCAATCCACAGAGGTCCGGCTGACTGTGCGCGATAAGGAGTAAGCGGTTGACGGGTCCTAAGTACCTCATTTCATAAATACGTGTGGGGATAGATAGGCTATGATACATGGCATATACATAAGCTGCTTCGGAGTTAATGAAGATCACACATGCCAGGTCCATCTCCAACCTACCGTCCGCTGTTCACCGTTGACCAACTGGCGCACGCTCAACGCATTGCCCATCAACATCAAGCTCCGCATGCGCTTGTCCAGCGCGCGCAGTTGGCCTTACTCCTGCACGCGCAACCCGCGCTCGATAATCGCTCGCTCGCCACAGCTCTCAGCCAGCATCCCAACTGGGCGTACAAGTGGCGCAAGCGGTGGACCAAGCAGGGCTTCTCTCTTGAAGATCAAGCGGGGCGCGGGCGCAAGCCAGTTTTTTCCCCCGCTGGAGAGAACTATTGTTAAGTCGCTGGCGTGTGATCTGCCACGCGCCACCAAACAACCGCTCGCTCGATACTCGCTCGCTGACTTGGTGCGGCGCGTCGAAGCTGATCCGGTGGTGCGCTCGATGAGTCGTGCGACTATCTGGCGCATCCTTGCAGTTGATGCGATCAAGCCGTGGCAACATCGCTGCTGGCTCTTCCCACGTGACCCGCTGTTTGTCGAGAAAGCCACCCTGGTGCTTGATCTGTATGCCGGATTTTGGCAAGGAAAAGCGCTTTCGGTCGCTGACCATGTGATCTCGGCTGATGAGAAGACATCGATTCAGGCACGCTTGCGGCTGCATCCAACGCTTCCGCCAGCGCCAGGTCAAGCCATGCGATACGAGCATGAGTACGAGCGCGGCGGAGCCTTGCAGTACATTGCCGCTTGGGATGTCAGGCGTGGATTGCCGATTGGTCGTTGTGAAGCGAAAACCGGTATTGAACCGTTTCATCGACTGGTCGAGCAGGTGATGACGCGCGAGCCATACCGGAGTGCGCGACGAGTGTTCTGGATTGTCGATGGCGGATCGTCGCATCGTGGCGAGAGCTTTGCTCGTCGCTTGCAGTCTTGGTACAGAAATGCGATCGCGGTGCCGCTGCCGGTGCATGCCAGTTGGCTCAATCAGATCGAGATCTATTTTTCGATTGTCCAACGCAAGGTTCTGACGCCAAACGACTTCACTGACTTGGAAGAAGTCAGGCAGCGGTTGTTGGACTTTGAGGGTTACTATACTCAAGTGGGCAAGCCTTTCAACTGGCAGTTTACGACTACAGAACTCGAACAGTGGTACGAGCAGTTACAAGGTTGGCAATGCTTAAAACGTGCTGCCTAACCCCACACGTATTTATGAAACGGAGCACTTAGGCTCCAACCCGCATCCAATACGCGAGAGCAGTCGCGCGAAGTTAAAACTGATAACGCAAGCCGAACTGCATGACGCGCGGCGTGCCTTGAATGCCGGTGAAGTTTCCGAAGGCTGGTGGTGGATCATTCAAATCCGGGTCTTGCCCGAGACCCAAGCCGTCGCGGCCTCCAAGCAACGTACCCATGCGCTGTGTGTTGGTTACATTGAAGACTTCGGCGCGGAACTGGAGCGTATGGCTTTCGCTCCAAGGCATCGTGAACGATTTTGATAGCCCTGCGTCCAGCACGATATAACCTGGACGCCTGAAAACGTTACGGTCGCCTACCTCACCGGCCCTTGCATTTCGGAAACTCCGATAGGCGGCGGTCGGATCAGAGAACAAGTTAGGCGCTGTGGTGCCGCCGCGGGTGGGAGACTCTTGGAGTGGTCTGATCCGCACGCCATTGCTTTGCGCGTTCCAGTTAGTGGCCCACTGCGAAGCATCGAATGGCGTTTGCACCGGCCGCCCACTGTTCCACCGGTAGATTCCCGATAGTTGCCAGCCGCCGATTATGGCGTCGATGAATCCGGGGGAGTCACCGAGCAACGCTCGCCCGCGTCCTACCGGAAGCTGCCATATAGCATTGGCATTAATGATGTGCCTGAGGTCAAAATCCGACACAGATCTATTAAGATCCAGGGACAGTGGGTTAATGATAAATGCAGTGTCATACGAGGTGCTGCTTTGTAGACCTGAGGCATTGTCCATCGACTTCGAAAATGTATAGTTGAAGTCATAGAGTAGGCTTCGTCCCAAACGCTGGCGAACGCTGAGCGTGCCGGCATGGTAGTCGGAACTACCGACGTTGCTAAAGGTCGCGAAAGCGGCATACTGCGGGTGGAAGAAAGCATTCCGTCCCAAGATAGACAGATCATCAAGCAAGTCATTGGATTGAACGTACGTCCAATCCAAAATGTCCTCGCCATCTCTTGCGACAAGTGAGTAGGCCGCTTGCGTAGGTGTTAAGGTCGGCTCGCCAAAGATCGCATCCCCAATACCCGGAAACAGATTCTCAAAATAGGGAATCGGCTGCACGCTTCCTATCGGCGTGTTAGCTGAACGTAGATCAGCCAACTGCCCCGCCGCGGTGTACCAATCCACGCCCGATCTTGGATCGACCAGGTTGTTAAGGTGCATGATGTCGCGTGTGCCGAGCAAAGCTCGCGCGGAACGGCCTATGTAAGACGCGGAAACGAGCAGCCCGGCGGGCATCTGGCGTTCGAAAGAAACATTCCAACTGTAGTTTGTCGGCGCGATAAGAGTGTCATCAAGTGATGATTCAATTCGTTCCGCTTCATCAGCCGGTGTTATCAACGGAAAGGTCAGCTTCCCTGGAGTGGGTAGTCCTGGCAACGCGCGAACGTTTTGTCCGAAACCGGTAAAGAGCGGTGCCGGACGAGACGTAACGTTATAAGTGTTAGCGGAGATCGTTTGGGCGGAAGAGAAACCGAGCGTGCTGTTGAGATCGAACGAAACCGCCAACTGCTGACCATAGTAATCATTGGTCATCGCGAACCCGCCACGGATAACCGAGTCACTCGCGCCTCCGAAAAGTTTATGCAAGAAGCCGCTCTTGAAGTCAGGCGAATAAGCAAAAGCGATGCGCGGCTGGAAATTGTTTTTGTCCCACTCATAGTATCCCGGGCGATTGTTTGCCGGCCCAGCCAGGTCCACTGTGATTAAGTCGTTGACAGGCCGACCGGCGGCAGCCCCGGATCTTCTTCGCTCGAAAAACTCTCCGAGGCTAACCGTCGGCTTGACCTGCAAGCCGCTGGTTTCATACACCGGACGGCTCAGCCCATAACGTAGCCCGAGGGTCAGGGTCAAGTTTGGACGAACTCTCCAAACGTCTTGGGCATACACGTCATACTCTTCTGTCGCAAATTCGCGCTGGACACCCGTACCGGCGGGCAGTACATTTCCTTCACGGTCGAAATTAAAGTTTGCGGTGTATTGTGAAAAACGCCCGAGCACTGCCGACACGGCGTTACGCACTGGTGAAGTAAAGCCCGCTCCGATGCCCGAGATCGGTCGAGACAGCACGTTCCCAGAACCTTGATAGAACGATGGGTTAGCAATCGCGTCGTCATAGGAGTTGGCGAAGCTGGTTCGGTCGTTACGAATGAGCCGGATGTTGGTGCCGAATTGGAGACCGTGATTGCCTGCAGTCAGCGAGAAGTCGTCGGTGAGATTATGCACCGGCGTTGTGCGGCTCAATGTTCGTGTGAAAGCGCGCGGTGAGAAGACGAATCTAAAAGAGAGCGAGTTTTCTGTTGAATCGCCCTGGTCGGTGAAAGCTTCGCGGGTCAAGCCGTAGGTGAAACTGTTAACCATTTTGCTGTTGATGGTCCAAGTATAGTTGGCGGCTAAACCTTTCGGCGAGCTTAAGAAATTCGGCGACGGAGTATCCGGGAACTCCGAGGCTCGACCGAAGAGATCATCCTGGTAATTGCCACGGACATATACCTGGTGTCTTCCGTCATTTGTCAGGTTGAAGTTGAGTTTGGCCGAGTGGGCATTTAAGTTCACCGGCACAGAGGCATTGAACCGGAAGCCGGCCGTATTCAATTGACGTGAAAACGTGCTATCCCCGGCTGTGAAGTCGTTGGCTTGGTACTTCCTTGCAGCATCGGCTAAGACGGCAAGCCCAACCGGATTCACTCCAACGGCGGGAAAGAGCCGATTGATGTCGCTCGCCGTCAGCGTCGTTATTCCTCCTGAAGTATTGGGAAAGCGCACCTCACCCCGTCCAAGACTTGCTAGTGGAACAGTTCGTACGACGCTTTCCTCGCGGGCATCGCGGCGGCCCTCATAGGAGTAGAAGAAGAAAGCCCGATCTTTGACAATCGGCCCGCCGATGGTTCCGCCGAAAACGTTACGCAGGAGTTTCGGGCGCGGCACTCGCTCATCACCCGCTCTGTTTAGTCCGATCACTACCTGCGGATCGGTTGCGATATACCTGCCCGCCCGGTTGTTGAAGAAATCGTTGGCGGTCGTCACCGTGTTGCGGTGAAACTCGTAGAGCGACCCGCGAAATTCGTTTGTTCCGCTTTTGGTAAGCAAAGCAACTTGGCCGCCGGATGACCGTCCCTGGCTGGCATTAGGGTTAGTGACTGTGACGCGAAATTCCTGAATTGAGTCGGCGGACACACGCAGGACGCTCGAAAACGCTTCGTCATTCAGCGGGTCGATCCCTCGCTGCTGCTCGTTCACGTCCACGCCATCGAGCGTGATGTTAGCTTGATCGGCCCGTGATCCCGTGACATAGCCATCCGGCGTTACCCCGGGTTGCAGGCTCAGCAGTTGAACGACGTTGCGGGATTCGAGCGGCAGTTGCGTGATCTGCTGTGAATCAAAGTTGTTGCCGATGGTGGCGTCCTGGGTGTTGACCAGCACCTCGCCTGACCCGGCTGAAACGGTGACGGTCTCGGCGACGTTGCCGACTTCGAGTTGCACGTTGCCGACTTCGGTTGCTTTTGCAATAAGCGCCCGGATGTCAGTTAACGCAGCCTTCTTAAAGCCCGTTGCCTCGGCCTCAAGACGGTACGCGCCGGGCGGGATCAAGTCAAAAACAAAGTTGCCGTCCTCGTTGGTGCTTTGCGTGCGGGCGGCATTCGTTTCAGTGCCGGTGAGCGTAACGGTCGCTCCGGCGACTGCGCCGCCCTGCGGGTCGGTCACTGTGCCGCGCACCGAAGATGTCAGGTTGGTTTGGGCAAAGGTGCTATTGAAAATGATCAGAGAGAAGAGCGCGGTCAGCAGAAATGCGGCGTAGCTAGTTGAAGATTTATGTCTATTCACCGAGGCCTCCGGGTTGAATTGTAAGACGCTAATGAGCTTCTGAAACGTAGAAGTCTTCAGAGCTTGAAGAAACGTGCCCACCAAGCGGGCTAGTAGAAATCTTTTCAACAGAATGCTTAGGCAACTAGCTTTCCACAGCTTTTACCAGGACTCGGTCTGTTTGAGTAAAGCGGTTAAATAAGGGAGTTCAGTTGTAAGTGCTTAGTCGGCGGGTGATCGTGTTATCCAAATTTTCCAATAAACACTGGGGAATTTTGGATATGCCCCGATAAAGTCCGAAGTCTCAAG
>JALZJF010000179.1 GCA_030859905.1 Acidobacteriota bacterium | reverse complement strand
GCCCCCGGCGCTGGTTGAGTTTGACCCGGTAGCAACCGCTCCCGGTTCTGACGTTGAGTGAACCTCACTACAAGAGGTGGGACACTATCCTCAGCACTTGTTCTCTCATTCCGAGTTGGTTAGACTCCAGCTTCGGTTTTTCGCTCTGATTCCCCGCTCATCCGCGTGATCCGCGGAAGGATTTCTCGGTCAACTTCATCTTATGAAAGTACTCGAACGAATCCGTCAGCGTGCTGCCGGAAATCCGCAACATATTGTCCTGCCCGAAGGTAACGACCCGCGCACGGTGGTAGCGGCTTCGGAATGCTCTCAACATGGCATCGCGCGAATCACGCTGCTGGGCGATGAGTCCACTATACGCGATACGGCGCAACGAGAACGCGCCAATCTAAGTGGCGTTGAAGTGATAGACCACAAGCGCGCGCCCGACTTAGATAAAATGGCGTCCTATTTTCATGAATTGCGGCGCGCTAAGGGCCTGATGGCTGACGAAGCTCGTAACCTGCTGGCAGATCCTCTCTACTACGGAAATCTGATGGTGCGACTTGGCAAAGCTGACGGCTCAGTGGCCGGAGCAACCAATACCACTTCCCACACCGTGCGTGCCGCGCTCCATTGCATCGGTGTTCGTCCTGGATTCAAGCTGGTATCGAGTTTTTTTCTGATGGCGCTAGATGACAGTCACTTCGGACATAATGGCGCTCTGATTTATGCCGACTGTGGCGTGGTCATTGAGCCCACCTCCGCCGAACTCGCCGAGATTGCGGTGACCTCAGCGGGTTCCTGCCGCGCGTTACTCGGAACTGAACCACGTGTAGCCATGCTCTCGTTTTCAACCAAAGGCAGCACCCAGCACCGGTTGGTTGACAAGGTTGTCGAAGCCGCCAGAACCGTGAAAGCAAGAGCGCCGGAACTTGTAGTTGATGGCGAGTTGCAGGCAGATGCGGCGCTCGTGCCTTCAGTCGCGGAATCGAAGGCACGAGGTTCTACCGTGGCCGGACGAGCTAACGTTCTCATCTTTCCCGATCTTCAATCTGGCAACATAGCCTACAAACTCACCGAGCGATTGGCGGGCGCAAGGGCCATTGGGCCAATTCTTCAAGGACTGGACAAACCAGCCAACGACCTCTCACGAGGATGCCAAGCGACGGACATTGTGGATGCTGTGGCCATCACCGCCGTTCAGTCCCAGGCGCGAAAATCCTCCGATTTGACGATTTAAAGCAACACCGCGGCGCCTCTTTCTGCATCAGAGTCTGAAGACTTCCCATTCTGTAGTCAGGCTTAGCTGCTTTGATATATACACGAGCGACACTAATTGTTCTCTTCGTTCTTGTTTTAAGGACTTCTGTCGTTGCCCAGGCAACGCGCCCACCCTCACCTTCACCAGCTTCTGCCCCACCCAACGAAGAACAGGAGCCCGTCAAAGTCTTTACCGAAGAAGTCCGCTTACCCGTCATCGCTCTCGATCAATATGGGCACTACGATCCCACGCTCGAGATTGATGACATACTAGTCCTTGAAGATGGGGTGGCCCAGCAAATCAGGAGTATTCGTCACCTCCCCGCAAACGTATTATTGGTTGTGGATACGGGCGGTGAGGTCAGCGGGCTGGGAGGAGTGTCAAAACGTACCGGCCTGACGCGCGACGTTGCCATCCAACTGCTTAACAATCTCAAAGACGGCACTCTCGTCGCGGTGATGCAATTCAGCAACTCAGTCGAGGTGATTCAGTCGTGGACGAGAGACAAGCAAGCTCTTCTCAAGGTTCTCAAAACAAAACTGTCGTCAGGCAAACGTTCGCGGTTCTCGGATGCGGTAGCCGCGGCAGCCCTGCAACTAGGAGATCGGCCCGAAGGAAGTCGCCACGTTGTGTTCATAACTGACGGTGTCGATACTCCGGGCGGAAAAACCGATCGCCCGGAAGCTATCAAACGGCTGACCGCGGCTCGAGCCACAGTTCATATCATTAGCTACACCGAATTCGTGCGGCAAAAGAAAGAAGGCAGGCCGTCTTCAGTCGCTGGAGGCCAATTACCGCCAGCTTCAGATCCCATCTCCGCGACCGACCCAACCTTGCCGCCTGGGACAACTCGCAATCCGTCCTTCGGAGTGAGCGTAAGATTCGATCCGGCCCTTCGACGTCAGCGCAAGGCTTACGAATCAGACATCAAAAAAAGCCAGATGGTGCTGACGACCATAGCAGAAGAAACTGGTGGCCGCATTTTTCTGCCCAAGTCGAGCCAGGAAATGATTGCTCAAGCCGCAGATGCCGCGCGCGAAATCGGCGCGGAATATGTGATCACTTATCGACCGAAGCGAGCGCTTGCATCTTCCAGGCAAGGTGAATATCGCCGCATCGAAGTCGCATCTCGCAGAGTAGGACTGAGTTTGCGTTCTCGGCGTGGGTACGTGGTGCCGGACCGAAATGAATAGATCCCTGTTTAGGTGACTACAGCTTCCATGCGAGTTTCCAGCATTTCCACCCTACGCTGCAGGTCGAATTCGTCCTGCTTAGGGAGCAAGGACTTTCTGTGCAATTCATCCCAGTCGTCGGGCGGTACTCGATGAAATGCTGCGACGACCTTCGGGTCAAACTGCCTTCCAGCCCAGTCGTCTAATTCCTGAGCAGCTTCCTGATAAGACTTGCCGCGGCGATAGACACGATCGCTCGTGATGGCGTCAAAGGCATCGGCCACGGCGAAAATGCGAGCACAAACGTCTACCTCGTCTTCGCGTAGCCCGAGCGGATAGCCCGACCCATCCCATTTCTCATGGTGCTGGGCCACAACTCGGGCAGCGCCCTCGAGAAATTCGATTCCCCGCAGTATCTGCTGGCCGTGCATCGGGTGCTGGCGCATCTTCACCCACTCCTCTTCCGTCAGTTTTCCAGGCTTGCGCAAGATCGAATCCGGCACGCCAATCTTGCCGATGTCGTGCAGCAACGAGCCAAACTCCAACGCTTTCAATTTCTCGCTGGGGAGCCCGTACTCTCTACCCAAACGCAAACTGTAAGTTACGACTCGTTCCGAGTGGCCATGTGTCTCTGAGTCTCTCGTCTCCAGCGCCGAGGTCAAGGCTCTCAATGTTGAGCGATACGCGTCTTCCAGTGAGTTGAGTGCCCGATCAAGTTCCGCAGTGCGTTGGTCGACTAACTCTTCCAGATGATCATCGTAGCGCCGTTTAGCTGCTATCAAGCTGTAGTTTTCGAGGGCTCGCTCTACCACAGCTTCGACCTGGCGGAGGTCAAAAGGTTTCATCAGGTAATCGAATGCGCCTAAGCGCAATGCTCCGATCGCACTCTCGACCGTTTGCATGCCGCTGATCATGACCACCACCGTGTTGGGTGAAATACCCTTAACTAACGGAAGCATTTCGAGCCCGCTCATGCCGGGCATGGTGATATCGCTGATGACCAGTTGAAAATCGCTTTCGGCAACCCGTGTGAGCGCGTCTTCTGCCGAACCCACTTTCTGGCATTCGTATGCAACGCTGAGCAGATCGCTTAGGACTTCAGTTATCTCAAGTTCGTCGTCGACGATGAGAATTCGTGACTTCAAGTCACCTGACATTTTTTATACTCCTGAATTTTGCAGGATGCGTGTCAACACTCAATCATATTGCTACGAATCGGTGCTTTGTTGGTGGGACGGATGACGCTGCGTGATTAACTCTGAAAGAGAACTGCGCCAACGGGGGTAGGCTTGGGAATTCTACAGATTTTGTTGACCTATGGCAAACATCTTTTTGCTCCCGGCGAAACCCTTTAATTTTAGGGACTTAGACCTGTCAGAACCGCGCGGTAGCGGACCGGGTCTGACTTGGAGCCTGCAAATGGTCGCAAACCGCGCGCGGTTCTGACAGAACTGCGCCCGGTCGCTACCGCTCTCGTTCTGACAGGTAGTCAACAAAGTCAGGCGCGCGCCCGGCAGTTGGAAACTAGAGACGCGCGCTTCATAGACTTGGAACTGAACTCTTAATACCGAGCCGAACGGCGGCGCTTGCGAATTCCATAGGTGTAGACGGCGGCGCCTCCACCCCCGGCCGCAGCTCCGATGGCTGCGCCCTTCCCGCCACCGGCGACTCCGCCAACGATGGCGCCAACTCCCGCACCCCCTGCGGTTGTCAACTTATCTCGATGCTTCTGCCAAAAGCTTCGACCGTGCTTGTGTCTGTCTCCGACGCAAGCGGAATGGGTGTGAGTGACTTTGCTATGCCGATGCCTCAATCTCCCGCAGGTCCTGGCGGACGCGGGTATGGCCATAAGCGCTAACATAGTAAACACTAACAAAAGACCAAGTGCCTTTTTCATAGTTCTTCTTCCCTTTCAATCAAGTTTCGCGGGAG
>JALZJF010000145.1 GCA_030859905.1 Acidobacteriota bacterium | reverse complement strand
CCTCAGCCTCGCGCAGATTAAGAGCCTGCCGAACGTCTTCGGCGGAGTGGAGCTTCTGACGCTCTCGGCCTGCAACACTGCGACGGGTGGAGGCGCGAATGGCAAAGAAGTGGAAGGCTTCGGCGTGCTTGCGCAGCGGCAAGGAGCGAAGGCGGTGGTGGCCTCCTTATGGCCAGTTGCAGACCGCAGCACGAAACTCCTGATGCAGGAATTTTATCGCATACGTGAGGCAAAAAAGGGCGCGCCGAAAGTCGAGGCGCTCAGGCAGGCCCAGCTTAAGCTACTGAGCGGTGAGGTGACGGCGGGGCCGCTGGTACAGCAGAGCCGTCAGGTGGTTCACGAGCGGGCAAAGCCCGGCGCGAATGCCCAGCCAACATTCAAGGTCGACCCGAAGGCGCCATTCGCGCACCCATACTACTGGGCGCCTTTCATCCTCATCGGCAACTGGCGATAACGACTCTGGACCAGAGCGCGCTGTAATGGGCCGTTTTTGTTCTGCGAGGCGAGTGGAAATAACGCGAAGTTTGAGGTTGGCAACAGGAGACGATATGACACCAGTTAGAAAGAAACTTCCATCACGGCGAATACTTGTGGCGTTGATGATGACTCTTTGTGTTGCTGGTTTGCCGGCGGCTCTGGCCCAGCAGGCGCAAGAAGAGGAGACGACACGACACCTGTGGGACACGGCATTTATTAATCAGGGGAACAAGCGAACAGCAGGCAGGAGCAAGGCCAGGCGCAACTATCGAATTGTGACTCCTCAAGTACCCGTTAGTGGTGTGTCGGCGGACTCAGTTATTGGCGTCACGCTTTGGCGGCTGCGTCCATCCCGGTCAGCGGATGCGGGCGAAAGGATCATCACCCACGACGGGCCAGAATCGATGGAGTGGCTGCCCGAACGGGTGTCATCGGGCGGAAAATTGTCCGAAGGCGACCGCATCCGCATAAGTATAGAGGCGGCGCGCACTGGCTACCTTTACGTAGTGGACCAGGAGCAGTACGCGGATGGGTCAAGGGGTGAGCCGTATTTGATCTTTCCCACTACTCGCACTCGCGGCGGCGACAACTCGGTGAAAGCCGGTCGAGTGATCGAGATTCCGGCTCAAGATGACAGTCCGCCTTACTTCACTTTGAAACGGACTCGAGTCGATCACGTCGGTGAGAGTGTGACCGTTCTGGTGACACCGACTCCGATTGAAGGTTTGGAGATAGGTGACAAGTCGCAAAGGCTCTCCGTTAAAACCCTCGCCTTATGGGAAAAATCCTGGGGCGCGCAGGCAGGGAGACTGGAGATGGAAAACGGGGACGGCAAGCCATGGACGAAGCAGGAAAAAGAGGCTGGGGCGGACGGCACGCGGTCGTTAAAGGAGGACGAGCCTGCGCCCCAGACTATTTACTACCTCCCCGGGACAAGCAGCACCGCACCAGTTTTGGTGAAGGTGCAACTTCAATACGGTAGACCAAGGCCACCTGTCAAGAAACGGCGATGAGGTGATTAAGCGTCACAAGTTTCTTTAGGAACAATTCCTGGCCACCCGATAGCCCGCAGCCTGCTAGTGCGACTCGACCAGTCCGCCAGGCGGACGAGTGATAATAGCCCAGCACTCTCAGTGCTGGGCTGGTCAACCTGAATTTTCTTAGTCTGTGCAGCGGACGACTGCAGCAAGACCGACAATATTGATTGTCCTTTCACCGTTCAGCCGTCCGCCCAGCCGGACTAGCTGAGATTTTCCAGCCAAGCCCAGCACTCAAGTGCTGGGCTATTGCCAGTCGTCCGTCAGGCGGACTGCTTGAGTTGTCTGAGCCTCGCAGCGTCAACTCAAACAAAGCCGGCTATCCCAAGTTGTACCAAAGGTCTATAAACTAGGGATCCAGGGGAACTATGAAACAGATTTTGCTATTGTTAATCTGTTAAGCGCTTTAGGACGGGCGCTAGTGTGCCGTCACATCTAATTCTTTACAATGGCGGCCGATCTCGAAGGAATATCTATGTTACTAAGTGCGGCCACGGAAGTGTCAACGGTTAAATGGGACACGACGCTAGCCCGGATTATTCATGAACCATCATTCCAATCCAGCCTGCGGTAGCAGGCGGCAGCGTAAAGTCTCGCACCCCAGACCGAGATGCTCGGCTGGGGACCCCGCCCTGGGGCGTGAGCCCCAGGAAAGCAACGAAGATGAGCATCAGCCCGTGTTAACGGGCGGCAGCGTGTTGTTTGAGACGAGCGCGGAATTTGGTTCGGGCTGTCGCCTGCCTTCGCAGGCTTAGAACTCTTTGTTTTGCGGTGACCTGGGGCTCACGCCCCAGTGCGGGGTCCCCAGCCGAGCATCTCGGCTGGGGTGCGAGACTTTATGCTTTCGCCTGCTACCGCAGGCTTACTGAAAAACACCGCCAGTTCGTGAATAACCCGGACTAGAAGCAGCATAACACATCGCTTTTTCTGAGTTCGACGAGGCCGATATCGAGCGGCGCTGGCCCAAGATAGGCCCAAACCTTGCGCACGTGGTTGGGAAGGGGGCAAAGCGGAGCGCGCCCCCGCTCAAGATTCGCAACGTCCGACCTTGAAACTGACAATGCAAGCCCGACCTTGAAACTGACAATGCAAGCCCAGCAAATTTGCAGGTTGGGAAGGGGGCAAAGCGGAGCGCGCCCCCGCTCAAGATTCGCAACGACCGACCTTGAAACTGACAATGCAAGCCCTGCTACTCAACTCTGGATCACAACACCCTGGTGACTGTATTTTCTCGTCAACTTGCTGGATTAGTTTAAACGGTTTACCAGGTTTTGGTGTGATCGCAAGAGTTAGTAACCTGCGTAATCATTTCCCGTGTCTGCCGTGATAGGCATTGCCTCCGTGGAATCGCCATCTATCAGGGCGGAAAAAGCCTGGAGGATGGCGTCACTCAGAAGAACACCATCGCTGAGGAGAACCCCATCACTAAGCAGCACGCCATCGCTGAGTAACACTCCGTCACTAAGTAGTACGCCGTCGCTTAGCAATACTCCGGTGCTGCAGAAATACGTTCCATCTCCCATGGTCGTGCCATTGCTAATCGGGATGCTATCGCTCAGCAGGACGCCGGATGACATCATCGTAGAATCAGAAAGCAGCACGCCGTCGGACAGGAGCACGCCGTCAGACAGGAGCACGCCGTCGGACAGGAGCACACCGTCGCTTAGCAATACCCCCAGTCCATATATCCTTTGGTATTTTGTAATGAGGTCTGTACCGGTGCCGAAGGTGTTGCCCATGATCACTCCCTGTGACCATGTAAAAGTATAGCCCTCGATAGTAGATTGAGGGTTCGGCGCCTCGGTCGTTAAGAGTGAAGAACCGAGATCTGCGCTCCTTGCACCGGTGCGCATGATCTTCGCCAATCGCACCGCGCCGTCTACGTTAAGTTGACCTGCACCCTGCTCAAACATATTGAAGTTCGGCATCTGCTGAGCCGTGTACATGAGAATCATTTTTACCATGTTTGGCGTGAGTTTAGGGTTGGCCTGAATCATCAGGGCGGCGGTACCTGCTGCCAGCGGTGTGGCCATTGAGGTTCCACTCAGTTTCATCTGTGCGCGGGTGACGCTGGAGCTTACGGGAACGTCGAGATCAGGGTTGTTCTGGGCCAGCAGATTATTGGGCGACTTCGCAAAAATCAGCTTGTTGCCGGGAGCAGCAAAGTCTGGTTTGACTAAATTGTCATAGTGCTTGACGCCGATGTCGTCGGTCCACGAGCTCCGCGTCGGTCCCCGTGAGCTGTAGGTTGCGATGCCGTCGTCGCCTCGCCCATTCGTCCCCTTTGTATCAACAGCGCCGACAGTAATCACCGAAGGCTCGACACCCGGGGAATGGATATGGCCGTAGGTCTTTTCGCCGGCTCCATTTTTGCCATTATTTCCGGCTGCAGCTAAAACCACGACTCCAGCGTCCACTAATTTTCGCGACGCCTCACAGATCGGATCATTCTTATAAGAGTTGATGGCCGGCATACCCAGGCTCATGTTCACCACGCGGATGTTAAAGCTTTTTCGGTTGGTCATCAGCCAGTCGAGCGCGCTGAGGAGACCAGACACTGATCCAACGCCCTGCGAATTCAAAACCCGCAGGTTGATTATGTTTGCTTTGGGGGCGATGCCGAGATACTCGCCTTGCGAGACAATGCCATTACCGGCCGCTCCGGAAGCGACGTGAGTGCCATGGCCGTAGGGATCGTCTGTTCGTCCTTCACCGGTGAAATCAACGCTCTTGACGATACGCGAACGTGAAGTGCCAGCCTTCAGAAAGGAGACGTGCTCTGGATAGATTCCAGAGTCGACGATGGCGATGCCAACACCACTCCCGTCGAGAGGGCCGCTAGTGCCAAGGGACCGGATATTATCGGCGCCGGAGGTGCTTGTCACATGGCCGCCTAGCGATCTCACTTCACTGTCTACGGAAACGAACTCAACTTCCGGGAAAGAAGCGAGTGATTCGATCACACTGGCCGGTAAATCCAGCGCGAGCGTGTTGAAGTTCAGGAACTGTTTCCTGACCTTCACGCCATTGCTTCCGAGGAGTGCTCTGAGTTCAGTGCTTGGACTGTCATTCAGCCGCAGAATGACTTTTAGTCCATTAGCACCAGGCTCTCTGCGCGAACGCTCTTGAAGATCGCTGGCGACCTTACGGTGCCGTCTCTCGGCTCTGCTGCCGGCCTCGTTTTTGGCGCTAGCCTCATCCGTCACCAGAATGCCGCAACATAGCGACAATACGAGCGACCCGCACGCCAGCCAGGTTAATGCCAACGACCGTTTCGTTCTTTTCATATCAAAGCCTTCCTCAGTCGAACAGAAATGCAACCTCGTGCCCGGTAAATCATTCGGGCGAAGCCATTTCGCAATGACCGTGCCAGCCCTATGCCTACCCACAAGTCCTTTAAATAATGAATTTAGAAGTGCCGGTTAACGGCGTGCATCGGTCAGGAGTCTGCAGGTTCGGTCAACCTGATGAGCGAAGTTCATCAATTTGATGGGATTTCAGGATGGCGCAGGGCATGGTGTTTCGGAACTCAACTGCTCTGCGGTTTTAGTATACGGGTTGGGAAGATTAGTCTATAGAGGGCGGGAGTTGTGCTAACGGTTTAAGCCTGGATCTCCCTGGGGGCCTTCGCTAAGCTCGCGTTGAGCCTCCTGCAGACTTTTGCGCTCCAACTGGTCCATCTCGAGAACAAGCGGCAGATGGTCTTGCGTGGCGCTCAGCCGCCGCAGCATTGCCTGAGTTTCCGCCTGATTGAGGTTTCTGCTGGCCGCTGCCTCGATCGTCTGCAATCGAATTCTGGCGTCCGCCAATCGTGCTTTGGCCTCAGTTTTAAGACTCTGCAATTGCTGTCGGTCTGACTCGAGATCAACCAGTAACGTGGTGGTATCGGTTCCTGCTAATGCACGAGCGCGATTGATTCTGGATCGGACCTGCACCAGCTCTTTATCGGCGGTCGCAATGATACGACTTGCCGTCAGGCGACTTGCCAGGGTTTCACGGTAAGCGTCAGCCAGCAGCGGGCTAAGTGCATTTGTCTCGAGTAGTGTTTTTCGCTCAGCCGTAGACAATTCCGGTGTAAACCAGACGACTTCGCTAGCCGTGATGCCATCCGTTGCCAGCTTATCGCGCAAGCGTCGCAACCAGCGCTGGCGATAGATGTACAGGAGTATCAGGATCAGTCCACCCGCCAGAGTGCCCAGCGCCAGGCCGACACCCGCGAAAAGGAGATAGAGGGCCGCGGTGTCGGAAGCCGCAGAGGTAAGGAATAGAAAGAGAAAGAAGACCGGGAAGGGAAGCGCTATTAATGGAAACGCGATCCAAGGAATCCAATGGAATAAATCGGCGAGTTTCTTATCTCGGGCGGTCAGCTTTCCGGTCGTTTCTTGAAGCATAGTAGTGCGAAAAGGATTCCCAGCCCCGATGAACTAGTTCCTCCGGTTGGCCTAAGCTCTTTATCCGCTGGCTCACCAACCAGCCTGTATGACTTGGGCACCTTCAGTCAAGACACCAAAGCCAGGGGCAGTTTGTCTTAGATGTCTGTATAATGCGCGAAGCTCTTCAGGACTACCAGGAGTAAGCAATGAAATCGGTTTCACTACTCGCAGCAGCAATCTTTATTGGACTGATGTCCGTCATTTTTGTGAGTTCTGGCCGTCAAGCTGTTTTCGCTCAATCTCCGACCGTGACTTCCGCGAGTAGGTCGCGGGGCGCCAGACCAATGACAATTCCAATCAGTATTCGGGTCAAGGGCGTGAAGCCCGAACCGGAACTCCAGATGATAGACCTGACGGTAACTGAAGATGGTGATCCTCAAACAGTCCTCTCGATTCGTGCAATTGGAACTAGCTCTCCGTTAACGCTGGCAGTGCTCATTCAGGACGACCTGGTGTCATCAGTCGGTAATGAGATCAGGCCGTTAAGAGATTTCATAAACCGTCTTCCGCGCGGTTCCAGAGTTCTTGTTGGTTATTTGAGAACTGGGTCGCTACAGGTCCGTCAAAAGTTTACGACAGACCTGACAAAAGCGGCCAAAGCACTCCGGCCCCCTGTAGGGTTCGCGAGCGCTGCGCCTTACAATCCTTATGTCGAGGTTATTGAGGCCATCCGGCGTTTCGATTCTCAGCCCTCGGGTCGAAGAGCCATACTTCTCGTGTCAGACGGGCTGGATCTCTCACACGGTCTTGATTCAAGTTCGGCGGGCCAAAGCCTTGATTTGCAGCGAGCTATTACTGAAGCGCAACGTCGAAGTATCGCCGTTTATGGTTTTTATGCTCCTACGGTTGGGGGGCGAAATCCGATCCTGGCTGCAAATGCCCAGGGGTCGTTACTGAGACTTGCCGAAGAAACTGGTGGGAGAGCGTTCTTTCAGGGCACAGGCGCCCCGGTGAGTTTTGAACCATTCATTAAGGAGTTGACAACCACACTGGACAAACAGATAGCCCTTACTTACCTATCGACCCATACCGAAAAGGGCTTTCATCGGATACGAGTACGGTCATTATCTGCCGGGGTGCAGATAGACCATCCCTCGGGATACACGCGTTAGCATCCGAGCGCATTCAGTAACTTACAAATTGAAGTCTCACTGAACGGTGGCTGCAAGCAGGGAACCGCGCCGATCAGTTGCCACGGCCCATCCTTCTCCAAGGCTTCCAATCATTCCGTGAAAATGAATGTGACTACCTGAAAGAACTAACAAGACGTCACCTGCGCAATAGCGCGGATCTACTAGTGGGAAACGAATCACGGTAGCCTGACCATTTTCTTGTTCCAGGGTCTCAAAGGAGAAATCGTCGGCATCAACCAAATACGTTTGCGAATTGTTGGCGACTCTTTGCTCGTCTGGCATCGTCACTCTCCTCGGCCGTGGGTAGCCGTTTGGGCAAGATCCGGTTCGGTTCCTATGGGGATGGTTTATGGGCGGCTAGAGGGGCTCGAACCCTCGACCTCTTGATCCACAATCAAGCGTTCTAACCTGCTGAACTATAGCCGCCACATCTGGGTGTAGCTGAGAATATTTGCCCCCGGCAGGACTCGAACCTGCGGCCCTCTGCTTAGCTTCCAGCATCAGGTTTTCCCTGACCGCCCGCTACTAGACGGGTTTGCTGGCTGGACTATATCTTGGACCTCTCAGTCCCGACCCGTATAGTCTCTGAGGAACCCACCGACGTTTGCAAGCATTTGGCGGTTTCCTGCGGATTACCCAATCCTCGTGGATTTTTACTCAGTGCTAGAACCAAGTACCAGAGGCTCTCAGGGCGTTCCCGCATATGGGGTCGTCCACTTAATAGGTTCCCGACTAAAAATTTCCCCATTAAGGCTCCGACAAGGCAGATGCTCTATCCGCTGAGCTACGGGGGCACATTGCCGATTAGCCGCGATGTTAGCATGTCGACGGCCATTCGGGTCAACGGCATACGCGAATGAACTAAGCAGTTTCGCGACACGGTTTCAAAACAAAGAGACCGACCTCAGGGGGCGGTCTCTCGGTTTGTAAACTGGGTGAGATCGAATTACGCTGCGCGCGGGTGTTCGGTAGTTTCGGCGAAAACCCTGCGACCATTTAAGGCGTCGTCGATGATTTCTCGAACGGCTGAAGTGTCGGGATTAACGTCCATCCGGTCACAGGCACGAAGGTGCCTCAGAATCCCCTCGGTTGCAATCTCCCAAGCCACTCCGGTTAGTTTTGAATACCTGCGGGCCTGGATATGATCTATTCTTAGAATCCGCTCATCCAGTGGTAAATGTCTATCAAAAGTCACGGTTACTTTCGCTCCTCTAAGGCCCGAATGCTCGGGTTAATAATTTACTACACTCTAGATGCACTGTTGACCTCCTGGAGATGTCGAGCCATCTTCAATCGGCCAGTTCTTGCGTGTATCTTGCCTGACGATTCAGAGAGTCTGCCTGGCACTTGTTCAACGAAACAAGGGATTATATAGAAGAGTTCCCAAAAAGGCTACACTTTCCTGCCTGAGGCGATTTCTTTGTGAATGGTTGAGTTAAGTCGTTAGCGGACTTGATTTTGCCCGCCCAGCTAGAGTTGGCGCAACGCTCACGGATAGTCCGAGTCGAAGTCGGAGTACCCTCCGGCCATTCGCGGTTCGTGCAGGGGACTGAGCGCAAAAAACGTAAGCGCCGCTCCAGGTTCATCCAGGCATGAACTGGGGCGGCGCTTCTATCCTGATTTAAAGCCAGAGATCGAAGGATTGGCCTGTTATTTTTTCGGCAAAACCGTATCTTTCATGCCTTTTCCGACACGAAATTTCAGAGTCGTCTTCGCCGGAATCTGAATGGTTTCCCCCGTGGCGGGATTTCGACCTTCGCGCGCTTTTCTCTCAGACTTAACGAGCTTCCCAAATCCCGGAAGCACGAACTCACCATTGGATTTGACTTCCTGTGCGGCGAGATTTGAGATCTCCTCAAAGAATTCCTTTACATCTGCGCGCTTCATGCCCGTTTTCTCTGCAAAGTGATTAATTACCTCCGACTGCGTCATGCGCTTCTTGCCTGTCGCGGCTTTGGTCGCCATAGTCTAGTGGACACCTCCGACAAAACGTTAGTTGAAAAGCTGTGGGAACGTCATATATCACACTCAAGCAGCAAAGTCTCGAAAAAAGCGCGATTTCTGGCGCGATTAGCCAAAAAAGTTTGATCCCAACTCCGAAGGACTTTCTGCTTTGGGACGCATTTCCAGCGATGTACAAGCACTTCTGTTCCCGTTTCAATCGTACTACTTGCGGTTTCATTTTGCTGGTTTTCCTAGATCCTTGGAACAACTGAGGAATGGATCCAAATGATCGATCCGTTCCTCCACCGATTCCGATAATGCTGTAAAAGACTCTGGCGATTGGATCCCTAAAAATCCTAAACTGAAAGGCGTCGCCACCAACACTGTCTAGAGGAGACGACAATCAAATGCACCCAACGGCCGCGTCGAAAGGTCGCGCATTCACATTCAAGCTCTTGCTGCTCACTGCGTTCACAGGTTTGTTAAATCCGCCGGCGGTGGAAGCGCAACTACCAGAGCCCGAGTTGCTCACCTACGCTGAGCTGGTCCAATTGTACGAGGAAAAGACCCCTCCTATTGCTTTGCAAACCAAGTTGAACCGCCTGCTAACGACACCATTTGTCAATAATGCCGCGTCGGCGCGTGGCGTGAAGCCTTTCATACCGAGCACGGCGAAACTTGGCGGGCTTCTGCGGGTCGTTCAGTGGAACATCGAGCGGGGACTTGAATACGAGGCGATCAGAAGTGCCTTCGGCGACACCGCTAGCTTCGCTAAACTGCTGGAGTCGACTGCCTCGCGCAGGAGTGAAAAGCGAAAAACTGTGTTGCAGCAGGTCGCGCTGATGCGGGAGGCGGACGTCATCGTGCTCAACGAAGTGGACTGGGGGATGAAGCGCACAGACTACCGCAACATTGCTGCGGATCTGGCATCGTCACTCGGCATGAACTATGCATATGGCGTTGAATTCGTGGAGGTTGATCCAATTGCACTGGGCCTCGAAAAGTTTGAAGAACTGACGCCGGAAGGCCGGAAAAAGCTCACAGCGGAAATCAGCATCGATCCAGTGCGTTACCGGGGCTTGCACGGCTCAGCCATCCTCAGTCGGTTCCGGTTAGATAACGTGCGGCTCGAACCGTTCGAGCACCAGCCGCATGATTGGTACGAAGACGAACTAAAAAGTGTAGATCAGCTCGAAGCGGGCAAGCGCAAAGCAAGCGAGGTAGTTTTTCGGGAGAAAGTGCATCGCGAAGTCAGACGCGGCGGGCGCATGATGTTGATGGCTGAGATCGCTGACGCGCGAATCCCGGGCGGAAGGATGATCGTTGTCGCCACGCATCTCGAATCCCGAACCAAGCCGCGAGGACGCCGCAAACAACTCGGGGAGTTGCTCGCCCGGATAAAAGACACGAACGCGCCTGTGGTAGTGGCAGGTGATATGAATACCTCGACAAACGACTCGACACCCACTTCGATTGAGCGTGAGTTGAAGAAGCGACTCGGCAGCAAGAGTTTTTGGCTCGAGCAAGGTCTCGGAGTTTTAACGGGGATCAAGCTGCCGTCACTTCTGCTCGGAGGGTTGAATACCTACCGTAGGCAAGCTGACCCGACCGTACGCAGCTTTCCGCTCGTTGCGTCTAACCCCGAAGCCGAGTTCTTCGAACTTTTGAAAGACTTCCGTTTCTCTGACGGCAACGCCTTTGATTTTCGCGGCGAACGTGAGCGCTCCCAGGGAGGCAAAAATGAGGCTTTGGCGAATTCCAACCAGCGAGGCGACAAAGGGTTCATTACAACTTATGAGATGGAGCGCACAGTCGCGTTCGTGGGCAAGTTCAAACTTGACTGGATTTTCGTAAAGCCGCCTGCGCTCACTGAGCCCTATGCTAAGGGTCAGCCGCACCGTTTCGCCCCGCACTGTGGGCGCACGCTAAAGAGTCTTAATGACGCCGTAAGAGATCGCGTCTCCGACCACTCACCCATAATGGTGGACCTGCCCCTTGATGAACCACCGTTAAATGTAACGCAACAATGAGAGCCCAATAGAATGGTGCTTGGTTCTCGCGAATAACACTTACTTTACTGGCGGAGCCGGGGAGAGAAGTTAGATTTTATGGTCGGGGCGAGAGGATTTGAACCTCCGACCTCCTCGGTCCCAAATGTAGGTTCTGGCAAAAATGTAAGTTTTTGCTTTTTCAAAAGTTGCAGCCACCAAGGCTTTATTGGGGTTTTGCATTCGGTTAACCTGGGTATGACCTCGTATTGAAAACCTGAGGCTGCGGCCTGCTTTTTACTCACATTGAAGCGAATGGGACCGCCTTGCATAAGGATGATTGGATGGTGACCGTCTTTACGAACGGGAGTCGGTGTTAAAATTTGGGCATAGCTGATCACCACTGGCAAAGTTAACGATGGCGCGATTCAACCCAGCCCGCTTCGATTGGGAACCGTTGTCCAAGATTGATTGCTACCGCATCGGGGCGGAAACAATTTTGAAGGATCACTAATGGATGCCTAAGAAGAAGAGAAAGGATCAGATATTGAAATCCGTGGCAGGGCACATCGCAGCCTGCCAGCGCAGAAAGGCTCGACGGCAAGAAACCTACGACGAGCCCTTTGAGCAAGATGAACACTTTGCCTACATCGCGGGTTACACAGCGGCTGGATTTGCTTATGGCATTACATGGGAAGAGTGGGAGAGACTCAACCAAGGAGACTTGCCCAGTCCGGAAGTCGATTCAAATACCAACTTCAATGATGAACCTCCGGAACTCCCCTTCTAGTCGCGATTAAGACGACTGAGTGCGTCTTGGCCGTTGTCAGGGCATAGATTGCCGTCGAACCTGTCGAGGAGCTTCAATCACGTACGCAGTTCTGACATTTGTTGAGCAGTTCCACCTTGCTGTTCGTTACGAAGCGTTTACTGTCTTGCTGGTATGGAATTCCTGGTGAAAGAGACTATACGATGAAGCCCTTGCCAAATTCTTCGTGTGGGAAATTTGTGACCAGAATTCCCAGCACGCGACGTGTAGCGGACAGTAAAGAATGGGACGGAATGTAAAAACCCTAAGTAATCTGTCATAACGATAGCCATATTACCACATGTCGCATACGCCTTGACATATATGAATAATGGGTAAATACTGTGCCTTGTATATGCGCTTACGCATATGTGCACTCCGGTGGGACGGTGTGAATCATAGCTAGATGAAGGGAACACTTAATGTCTAACGAAATACTTGATGCGGTACGTTCAAATTATGGGGCGGTGGCACAGAGCGGTCTATCCAGTGACCAGGGCGGGGTACGTGCTGTCGCCGAAGCGTTTGGCTACACGGACGAGGAGCTAACTTCTATTCCCGCCGAAGCCAACATGGGTTTGTCATGTGGTAACCCAACGGCAATCGCCAACCTGCGTGAAGGCGAAACAGTTGTTGATTTGGGATCAGGCGGAGGGCTTGACGTCTTCTTGGCATCTGCAAA
>JALZJF010000141.1 GCA_030859905.1 Acidobacteriota bacterium | reverse complement strand
GTTAAACGTATCAGTCTTATGTCAAAGAGCAAACAACTGAAGACAATAAAACAGGCGCTCTGGCGTCAGAGGCGGAGTTTACTCTTAAAACCTCTTGACACCGACGACCGCTTCATAGATGAACTCTAAACTGCCCCCCCTTTAGGAGGCGCGCTCCGGATGACGCGCCGATTTATTTCGGCTAAAGTGTCCCATTCCGGATTGTGAGGTTACAGATGGGGAGGGCCAAAAAGAGCTTAAGGATTAATACCTAACTCGTGCACGCGGGCGAAAGAGGCGAGACGCCTCATGGCAAGCCCGTGTCTACGCCAATCTATGCTACGGCCACCTTTACCTACGATTCGATGGCCGAGGTGGACCCAGGTCTTCGCCGGCGAATGTCGAAATCGGAATGGCCAAGGCCGATTTGACTATCGCGCGACGCTACGCCGCCTTCGTCACCGACGAGCGCTTGCGCGAGCGTGTGTTTGGAATGATCGTCGAAACGCTCGATTCGACTGCGAAACCCTTACGTTGATCCGCTGAGCTTGATTCAGTTCGCGCTCCTGCGCCGCAAGCAAGGCGGTGAGGAAAGCGAGGATTTGAATTACGCGCTCGCCGCCACCATCAACGGCATTGCCGCCGGCTTGCGCAATACGGGTTAAGCAATTACGCTTCAAATCCTTCGATAGATGAGTTCTCTGGCAATCGCCGCTTCTGTCGCCAACACAGCGCCTCCGGCGGCGCCCAGTATCAGGTTGTGAGAAAGCCCTGTAAACGAAACTATGTCGTCATTGTCTACCTTTAATTGTCCGAGGCTGACTGCCATGCCGTTTTCAGTCATGACGTCCAAGCGTGGTTGTGGCCGGTCGGGATCCGGCAGATAGTGAATAATTTTGTGGGGTGCGGATGGGAGTTGATCGGGTGGGCCATATTTCGCCCAGCGCTCCAGTATTTCCGCCGCCGTCGGAGGTGACTTGAATCTGACTGTCACGTACGCGGTATGCCCGTGGAGGACGCTCACTCGCACGCACTTCGCTTTGATTTTCGGGCCGTACGCTGGCACGATCCCCTCTGCTCCCACTTGGCCCCAAATCTTTAAGGGCTCTACTTCTGATTTCTGCTCTTCGCCGCTTATTAACGGCACAAGATTCCTTTCAATGTCAGGGAAAGTTTCGAATGTCTTCCCGGCGCCCGAAATCGCCTGCTCACTGTGAACACTTATTCTTTCAATGCCGAATTCGCGCAAAGGTTCCAGAGCGATGACATAACTTTGAATCGAGCAATTACTCTTCACGATGATCGCCCCGGTCTGGTAGCCTCTGGCCCGGCGCTGCAACGGAATGATGTCCAGATGATGCGAGTTGACGGCGGGTATCACCATCGGAACGAACGGGTCTAGACGGTACGCGGAATTGTTGGATGTCACCCACACGCCTTTCGCCGCGTAAGCGTGCTCCAGCCTCAACACACTCTCTTTATCGAGGCTGACGGCGCAGAACGCCACGTCAATCATTGAAGCGAGGTCGTCCACCCCTTGCGCATCCAAAACTCTCAGACGAGCGAGATCATCCGGGATGGGAAACTCCGTCACCCAACGCCCGCTAACGGCCTCTTCGTAGGATTTTCCGGCTGAACTGGCGGAGGCGGCAAGCGCTACAATCTCAAACCAAGGATGATCTTTCAGCACACGGATGAACTGCTGGCCGACCATGCCGGTTGCGCCTAACACAGCGACCTTCAGCCTGCCGCCCGCCAGTGTCGCCCCGCCGTCTTCCCGTCGAATGATTTCTGCCGGTTGAACCACGTGTGATTTCTTTACGTATTCGTTGTTACCTAAGTAACGAGGAACGCACAAATATGGCTTGCTACATCTGTAACTAACCGCAGAGGACTGCGCCGCCGTTGACGTTGAGGATTTCGCCGGTAATGTGCCGCGCCCAGTCCGAGGTGAGAAAGACGATGGAAAGCGCCACATCGGCCGTCGCGACGCGTTTGAGGGGAATGCTGTCAACAATCTTCTGTTTGAACTGCTTGTCGCCAAACACTCCATTATTCAAATCTGTATCAACCCATCCCGGTGCAACGCTGTTGACGCGAATGTCGGGGGCCAGCTCAACCGCCAGCGCTTTAGTGAAACTGATCTGGCCTCCCTTTGAGGCAGCGTAATTCGAGTAGCCCGCCTCACCTCGCTGCCCCGCGGTAGAGCTAACGATCACGATCCCACCGCGTCGCTGCTTTTTCATCAAGGGCACAACGCTGCGACAGGCCGTCCGCGTCCCTTTGAGGTTGGCGTCGATTACCCGGTCCCACACCGCTTCAGACAACTCTTCAACCGGCGCGCCTTCCCAGATGCCCGCGTTCGCCACGAGTAGATCAACCTTGCCGAATTTGTTCGACTGTCCTGTCAACCAGAGCGGCAGCCTGATAAACTTCAGAGACGTCAGCACGCAGCGGCAGCGCTCGCACACCAAATTCGCGGGCCAGACGCGC
Source organism: Acidobacteriota bacterium (assembly GCA_030859905.1). GTDB lineage: Bacteria > Acidobacteriota > Blastocatellia > Pyrinomonadales > Pyrinomonadaceae > PSRF01. The sequence goes on along the minus strand of JALZJF010000141.1, from coordinate 24,065 downwards.
GACTTCCTCTGCCGCCTCCTCGTTTCGCGCGTAGTTAATCACCACATCGGCTCCTGCCTCCGCCAGCCGGAGCACGGTCGCGCGTCCGATACCGCGTGCCCCCCCAGTCACAATCGCTATCCGGCCACGCAATAGCGACGCCGGCAGCGCAGTCTTGTCTACACCATCTTCAGCCATTCTTCACCTGTCACATCCCAATGCCTTTTAGATGATAACGATCGGTGTCGTAAAGAAAATCAAGAATGCTTCTCAAGAACTAGTCTGTCCCGAACCGCAAAGAACCGCCTGAGCGCCAGGAAACAGGCCTCTTTTAGTAGTGCCGATCATGGCCCGCCTCCTGCCGTACAGGCCTGGCCGCTCGTCCTCGACTTGAGCAATTAAGGATTCGCTTAAGCATCCCGCAATAACCCGGATTCAATATCGGCGACCTGCCCGCGCAAAAGCCGGTTGTTCCTCCTCAAGATGCACTTTGATAATCAGCGCTAGCTGTGCGGCCTCAGCGAGAAATCCGTCGTGGCCGTGTGCCGAAATAAGCTCGGCATAGTTTGCTTTAACTCCGGCCGCCTTTGCGGCCCAGGCAAGCGCTCGCACGTCGCTCGCCGGAAAAAGCCAGTCTGAAGATATACCAACCAGCAACAGGCGGGCGCGGATCCGACGCAAGGCTGCTTCAAGCGAGGCCGCAGATCTGTCGCCCTCAGCGAGATCGAACGTATCCATGGCCTTCGAGAGCACCAGGTAGGAGTTCGCGTCGAAACGAGGCGTAAAAATCGAGCCCTGATAATCCAGATAGCCCGCGATGTCGTAACGTGCGTTTAGTGAACTCTGCGGATCCTCCCCGCTGCGGTCAGGCCGCCGTGCAAAGCGCTCCGAAAAAAGCTCTGACGATTTGTAACTACAAACAGCGATCGCACGCGCCAGCGCCAACCCCGCAACCGGCTGTTGATCCAACTCGTAATTCCCGTCTTGCCATGCCGGGTCGTTGCGAATCGCCTGCCGCTGCAGGTGATTAAGCGCGAGGCCCATGGCCGAAAGCGGCGCAGCTCCGATGGCAATACAGAGATCCACTCTTTCCGGAAAATCCACAGCCCAACTCAGAGCCTGCATCCCGCCAATGGAGCCGCCGATGACAATGTGCAACCGGTCTATTCCAAGATGATCAAGCAACCGCTCCTCCGTTCGGACCATGTCTCTGATCGTCACGACGGGAAAATCGCTGCCGTACAGTTGTCCCCGTTTTTGGGGATGCGCGCTGCATGGTCCCGTCGACCCATAGCACGACCCGATAACATTCACGCCAATGACACAGTAGTGCCTCGTATCAAAGGGCTGATTCGGTCCGAGCAACTGCGGCCACCAGTCTGCGACGCGCGCCGAACCTGACAGCGCATGACAAACCAACAGCGCATTGTCACGAGCTTCGTTCAGCTCACCGTAGAGCGCATAGCGCAGCGTGACAGGCTGCAAGCTGCCGCCGGCACTGAGCCTGAACGGTTCGTCATTTGCGAAGGTGAAATCCGCTTCGAATGTGGGCTCTATAGCCACACCCATCTTTACGCCCAACTCCTCACCTGCTTTTGAATCGTCTCTCGAGAAACACTCTCTTCAGTATTGTCAGGCTTCTGCCGCGCGCAGCGCCTTTGACAGTGAGGGAGTGTTTCGCTTGCGTTCTCCAACGCCGGGAAAAAACAGATCGCACCCTCCGCAGTTTGCCTAAGTCTGCCTCCGGTATCAAGGCACGTTGCTCGAGCTCGAACTAATGCTATCCGCAGATTACGCAGATTACAGATATTTAGAAGTCCAAAACAGCTGCTGGAGTCAGAAGCCAGCTGACTATTTGTTAAGTTGTTTCCAAATCTGCGTAATCTGCGGATAGGAATCGGACGACGGCAACACGCGTCGTGGTTGAACAATCTACAAGTCTCCAATCTGTATGACCAATTTGACCAATTGATTATTTTTAGTTATTTTTAGTAATTTTTAGTGAGTCATAAATTTTTTTAATCGCGCAGTCGTCGAAACCTTCTTGACAGCTTTTTGAAAGCTTGCGTAGAGTAAACTCCATTTCGTTTTGGAGCGAACTGTTCAGCCAGGCTATCAATATATGCGCGACACACGCTTCTATTATCTCGCCTTTATGTACTGCTTCTCCTTCGGGAGTGGCGGGCCGGGCGAAGCGTGGGCGAGCGCTAGAGGCTGAGGACCTAGAGAGCCAGACGCCGCAAAAAGGTTTCAACCAGAGCCAGCCGCGACCTCGAGAGATGGAAGTCGCGGCTGGCTCTTTTGCTTCGGACGGACGATTTACCAGCCGACCGCGCCAGAAGAATTTTCGCTCGGTCGTTCAGAGGAGGCGTGTTTAGATGAGTATTGAAGGCGGGCGCACGGAGATAGACGCGATTGACAATGAGCTGCTCCGACTCTTGAACGAGCGCGCACGCCTCGCCGTCAAGGTGGGAGAGTCGAAGATGGCCGCAGGAGTATCTCTCTACGACCGCGAGCGCGAGCGCGAGGTGATTGATCGGGTCTGGCAAGCCAATACGGGACCACTTGACAAGCGGGCCGTCGTGAAGCTCTTCCGCCGCATCATCTATGAATCGCGGCATGTTGAGGCGCGCGCCATTGAGCCGTTAAGCGCCCGCCCGAAAGGGGGCCTTGCGATGAGTACACAAGCGCCCACGCCGCGCGTAGCTTTTCAGGGCGAGCGTGGGGCCTTCAGCGAAGAGGCTGCTGTCAAACTCCTCGGCGAGGAGATCGAACTTGTTCCTCGCCCAACCTTCGAGTCTCTTTTCGCGGCGGTCGCCGAACAGACTGCGGACTGCGCGCTCGCGCCGATTGAGAACACCCTCGCCGGTTCCGTCCATCGGTCTTATGATCTTCTCTTAGAGAGTTCACTCCGCATCGTGGGCGAGGTCATCATCCCCATCGGGCACCATCTCATTGGCTGCCCCGGCTCATCTTTTGATGAGATCAGGACTGTGGAATCGCACCCGGTAGCGCTCGCACAATGCGAGCGGTTCTTCGCCGCGCACCCGCAGATTCGCCGGGTCGCCACCGAAGACACCGCCGGCAGCGTGGCCCAGGTAGTCGGGCGCGGCGACCAGACGGGTGCCGCCATTGCTGGCAGGCGTGCAGCAGACATCTACGGCGGCACAATCTTGTGCGAACACCTGGAGGATCACCGCGAGAATTACACGCGCTTCGTCCTGCTCACCCAATCAACAACCCGAATCGACCACAACGCGGACAAGCTCTCACTCGTAGTGATACTGCCGCACCGGCCCAGCGCGCTGCACCACGCGCTAGAGCCTTTCGCCCGCCGCCGGATTGATCTGCTCAAGATCGAAAGCCGCCCTATTAGGGGACAGTCCTGGCAATACTACTTTTACCTTGACCTGCAAGCTTCGCTGAAAGACGCCGAAGTTGTGGGTGCGGTTGAAGAACTGCGCGAGCAGGCTCTGGAAGTGCGCCTTCTGGGCTGCTACCCCTCCGCGCGCGCCACAGCCACCCTCAACGTGGAGTCCGCGTGACGTTAGACGAGGGGTGATGAACTGCTTCGTCGGAGGCAGGAGAATTTATGACGATTATCAGTTCGTGCGCGGTCGAATTACGTTCGCGTGGAATGGCAGGAGCAGCATGATGGCAACACTGAAGTTTACGACGGCAGGTGAATCGCACGGACGCGCGCTCGTGGCGATCCTCGAAGGTCTGCCCGCCGGTCTGCCCGTTAACTTCGAGGACGTTAACCCGAGTTGGAGCGGCGCACGGTTCTTCTCTCTCCTCGTTCGGCGACCACCGGATCGGGATGGCCTGCGCGGTGGCGGGACTCGCCGCCGACGGTCCGTCGGAGGTCGCCGGCGCGCGGGACGCGGTCGAGGTCTCGCTGCCGGAATTCTGGAATCTTCTGGAGGGCGTGGTCGAATGACTATCAAGTGGAATCGAGTGACGATAATCGGCTGCGGGCTGATCGGCGCGTCCTTCGCCCTCGCCTTGAGGCGAGCCGACGCGTGCGCGCGGCTCGCTGGGTGGGACTCGTCCCCGTCAGTCCTCGACGAGGCACTCAGGCGCGGCGTCATCGACGAAGTGGATGGGTCTTTTGCGAGCGGTTGTGTCTCATCATCCGACCTGATCTACCTAGCAATGCCGGTCGGAGAGATCATCGGTTTCTTGCGCGAGCGCGGTCTCCAGGTTAAACCCGGCGCGCTCGTGACTGATGCCGGGAGTACGAAACAGGAGGTTTGTCGCGCCGCTCGCGAGCAGTTCCCGAAAAACCATGGTTTCGTCGGCGGGCACCCCGTCGCCGGCAGTCACTTGACAGGTCTCAAGCACGCGCGCGCCGATCTTTTCACAGGAGCGCCTTACGTGCTGACAACCGCCGAGGATGAACGAGATCGCCAAGAGGTCTTCGCTCTCGAACAAACGCTCGGCCTCTTCGGCGCGCGAGTCATGTTAATGACGGCAGGTGAGCATGACCGTGCGATGGCGCTGGTCAGTCACCTACCGCAGCTTGTCTCGAGCGCGCTGGCGGCCACCATTAAAGACCAACCCGATGGAGTTGCGCTTATCAGTCTATCGGGAGCCGGTTACCGCGACATGACGAGGCTTGCCGACAGCTCGTGGTTGGTGTGGCGCGACATTTTGGTCACGAACCCTACATTGATTGCCGCCGCTTTGGATGCGCTCTTGACAAAGCTGACGGACGTGCGCAACGAGCTACACGAATACTCTGAGCGTGCGGGCACCGCGCTTGGCGTGACGAGCGTCTTGTTTGAGGAATCTGGGCGAACCTAACGTGCCATACGGTACAAACGATAGATCATGATTCTCATACTGACTCCTAACATCAATCCAGAGAGCGATACGTACCGGCAGTTGATGGGTCATCTCTCCCGTCTTCAAAACATTCAATTGCGCGTTCATCGTGAACAGGGGGTGGAGCAGACTTTGACCGAGATCTACCTGATCGGTCATACGGCCTCCATTCCACTCGACGACATGAAGAGTCTGCCCGGCGTGGAGCGTGCGGTGCGCGTGTCTGAGGAGTACCGCGTGCTCGGTCGTCACAAGGACGACCATCGCCCCACTTACTTCGACTATCAGGGCGTGCGCTTCGGACAGGACACCCTTAACGTCTTTGCCGGGTTATGCGCGGTGGATACGCGCGAGCACGTCGAGATGATGATGAGGGCTCTCAGTGATAACGGGCAGGTCTGCACTCGCATGGGCGCCTACAAGCCGCGCACGAGTCCGTATACTTTTCAGGGGCACGGCAGGAATTGTCTTCCTTATGTTTTCGAATTGGCCGGTAAATACGGGATCAGAGTCATCGCCTTGGAGATCACCCACGAATCACACGTTGATGAAATTCACGAGGCGCTGAACCAGACGGGCAACCCGACTGGGGTGATGTTACAAATCGGCACGCGCAACACCCAGAACTTTGAATTACTGAAGATTGTCGGTCGGCAGAAGGATTTTCCCGTGCTGCTCAAACGCGGCTTCGGGATCACTCTGAACGAATCCCTTCACGCTGCAGAATATCTGGCTAGCGAAGGGAACCGTAAGGTTGTTTTCGGTCTTCGTGGAATGAAGACGAACATCGGCGACCCGCACCGCAACTTTGTAGATTTCGCACATGTGCCGGTCGTAAAGCGCCTGACCCGCATGCCCGTCTGCGTTGACCCGTCCCATTCTGTCGGGGCGCGAAGCTGCGGCCCGGAAGACATCTTGGACATTATGCACGTGACCGCACAGGGTGTGATCGCGGGCGCCAACATGGTCCTCGTAGATTTTCATCCGGCGCCTGAACGGGCGTTGGTGGACGGGCCGCAGGCGCTCTTGCTCAGAGAGCTTCCGCATTTCCTCGAAGACATACAGGTCGCCCGCGAAGCCTACGAGAAACGCGTGCGGCTGGCCGTTTGTCACCGGCAGTGTTGAAGATTAGAATTGAGGCGGCCAGTCTGAAAGTTGTAAATATCACGGAGATGGTTTCGTCGAGAGTGGGATGTGAACAGTACGACACCGAACACATAATCGCGCTTGGCAGAAGGATTTTCCCCGTGCTGCTCAAGCGCAGTTTCGGAATCACTCTGAACGAATTCCTTCACGCGGCCGAGTCTGGCCAGTGGCGGTAATCGAAAAGTTGTCTTCGATTTGCGCGGCATGAAGACGAACATCGGTAAACCGCACTGTACTTTCGTCGACTTCGCACATCCTGGAAGATGTTCGGATAGCCCGTGAAGCCTTCGAGAAGCGCATTCGTCTGGCCGAGCGTTACCACAGTCATGAAGAAGAGCCGGCGCTTATCGTTCCATAAAAATAATTTGCTTGACGCTGTCATTGAAACGGCAGAGACTCTCCATCTTGAATTGACAGGGCCATTTTCGGCCGACGAGCGTGGCGATTTAGAGGTGACTTGCTCCACGTTAAAAACTGCTAAAGAGCCGCTTGAAGTCTTTAGGCTCTCGCGCAGGTTCTTCTGTCGCGGGGGCCTTTTTTGTGGTCTGTTCCCCAGTCGTTCTCAGCGTGTTGGCGCTTAAAATAGAAATCTAGCTGACTCGCAGATAGGAGTTGCAGATGGCAGCTGGCCAAAAACGGCTCGGCATAAACACCCAACTGGTCCACGCGGGTGAAAGAGGCGCGCCGCCTCAGGGCAAGCCTGTCTCCACTCCGATCTATGCGAGCGCCACGTTTACTTATGATTCGATGGCCGAAGTGGACCAGGTATTTTCAGGAGAGAAACAGGGGTACATCTACTCACGCTATGGCAATCCTACTGTCGCGGTGCTGGAAGAAGCCGTACAAGTCCTTGAAGAAGGCGCCGCAGCTTGCGCCTATTCCACCGGCATGGCCGCACTGCATGCGGCCATCTTCGCCTGCGAGGCCACTCCCGGAGCGACCATCCTCGCGTCGCAGGATCTCTACGGCGCCACTATTGATCTCCTCTACAAGGTTCTTGGCCCGTATGGCATTAAGACCGCAACGGCGGATTTCTCTGACGTGAAGGCTTTGAGAGCGAAAGCTCTTGAGGTTGGACCGCGGGTCTTGATCGCTGAGACGATTTCAAATCCCCTCCTGAAGGTTTGTGATATTGCCGCCTGCGCCGAAATCGCGCGCGAAGCGGGTGCGCGGTTCATCGTGGACAATACGTTCACTTCTCCTTATCTCTGCAAACCTCTCAAGCACGGCGCGGACTTCTCCGTGCATAGCGCGACGAAGTATCTCGGAGGACACGCGGATGTGATGGGCGGAATAGTCGTCGCGCGTGATGAGGTAGACCTTCCGGCGCTCATCGGTGTGATGAAGCTTGTTGGCGGAGTCCTCGGTGTTTGGGAGGCGCATGAAATTCATCGCGGGTTAAAGACACTGTCCGTGCGCATGGATCGCCAGTGTGACAACGCTCTCCGTTTAGCGAAATATCTTGAAAACCACGAAGGCGTATCCCGCGTTTATTATCCGGGCCTGGCACCGCCGCAAAACCAGGAGACGATCAAGCGCATGGTGCGTCTGCCTCATTTTGGCGCCCTCGTCTCGATTGAACTTCGCCAGAACACGCGTGAGGCCGCCTTCCGCTTTATGGATGCCCTCTCGCTGTGCGTGCGTTCAACAAGTTTAGGCGACGTGTTCACGGGAGTGCTGCATCCGGCGACAGCTTCGCACCGCGAGGTCGCTCCGGCGCGGCGACAACAACTAGGCATTTCTGAAGGTCTCGTGCGAATCTCTGTGGGTATCGAAGACGTGACAGACATCATTGATGACATCGAACAAGCGTTGGAAGCCAACGTTTGAGAAGAATTTGTAGAGGGTTAACTTACGCCATACTGGGCATGCATGTGATCGTTCATGTCGCAAAGGCTCTTGGCACATCCCGACATTACTATTCGAAGTGACGATCTACTGTCGAGCATAGGCGGAACGCCGCTCATACGCCTGCACCGTGTAACGCGCGATTTACGCTCTGGCGTAGAGGTCTGCGCCAAGGCGGAGCACTTGAATCCTGGTGGCTCCGTCAAGGATCGTGCCGCACGCGCTATGATTCTCGAAGGTGAACGGAGCGGGCAGCTTCATTCGGGCAAGATCATCCTCGACGCGACCAGCGGTAACACCGGGATCGCTTACGCGATGATCGGCGCTGCCCGTGGCTATCGCGTCAAGCTTTGTCTGCCGAAGAACGCGAGCTTCGAACGCAAGCGCGTCCTGCACATTTACGGCGCAGAGATGATCGAGACCGATCCGGCGCAAGGCACGGATGGGGCGCAGTTGCGCGCTAGCGAAATGGTTGCCGGCGAGCCGGAGAAATACTTCTACCCGGATCAATACAACAATGATGCTAACTGGAGAGCGCATTATGAAGGGACGGCCCCCGAAATCTGGGAACAAACAACTGGCCGCATCACGCATTTCATCACTGGGCTGGGAACTTCGGGAACGTTCATGGGGATCGTACGCAGGCTGAAGGAGTACGACGCAAAGGTTCGCGTAGTATCCGTCCAGCCTAATTCGCCCTTTCACGGTCTGGAAGGGATGAAGCATATGGCATCGTCACGTGTGCCCGGCATTTATGACCCGACGCTCGCGAATGAAAACGTCTGGGTTTCAACCGAGGAGGCGCAAGAGATGGCACGGCGTTTGGCCCGCGAAGAAGGCCTATTTGTTGGCGTCAGCTCAGGCGCAAATGTCCTGGCGGCGCTACGGCTCGCGCGGTCGTTGCCTGCGGAGTCACTGGTCGTGACCATTCTCTGCGATGACGGCGGAAGATACTTGAGTGATGATCTTTGGAAAGACGCTAACAAGGATAATTTCTCACGCTCAAAGAAATGATTAAACTGAATCAAAACCAGATAGATGAAATTCGCCAGCACGGTGAGCGCGATTATCCGTATGAATGTTGCGGGCTGCTAGTCGGTCGCTTCGCAGAGAAGGGATGCAAGGTCGTCGTCCAGACCTACCAGATTTCAAATGCGCGCGAAGAGGAGGCCAAGCGCAGCCGTTTCCTGATTCGGCCCGAAGAATTAATGCGCGGCGAGCGTCACGCCCGCGAGCAACAGCTTGATGTCATCGGCTTCTATCATTCGCATCCTGACGATCAAGCCATCCCTTCGCGTTATGATCTTGAGCATGCCTGGCCGGTCTATTCATACTTCATCGTCTCTGTGCGCGAAGGACAGGCTGATAAACTCCTTTCGTGGGAGATGGAGGCGGATCGCTCAAAGTTTAATCCGGAAGAAATCTCGAAAGGAGATTAGTGATGGCGATAACAATAATAATACCGACTGTGCTGAGGCAATATGCCGGCGGTACCTCCGAGTTAGCGGTAGAAGCCAAGACGATAGGCGAGGCGCTTGATAGTCTCACGACCAGATATACGGAGTTGCGCAAACATTTATACAGCGATCAGAACGCTTTGCGTAGCTTCGTCAACATTTATGTCAATGACGAAGATATACGACATGCTCAGCGATTGGAGACACCAGTCAAGGCTGGTGACACGGTAATGATTGTGCCTTCGATTGCGGGAGGAATAACTACAATAGAAGAGACAGCTGAACTGCCATCGCTATCAAATGAAGAGATTGGACGCTACAGCCGTCACCTGATTATGCCGGAGGTCGGCATGGAGGGCCAGCGCCGTCTCAAAGCCGCGAGCGTATTGATGATCGGCACCGGCGGTTTGGGCGCGCCGACGGGAATGTACCTGGCGGCCGCAGGCGTGGGGCAACTGGGAATAGTTGATTTTGATGTGGTTGACGAATCAAATTTGCAACGCCAGATCATCCATGGCTCACGTGATGTTGGACGACCGAAGATCGCTTCAGCGCGCGATCGCTTGAACGACATCAACCCCCACATTCGTATTGAAACCTACGAAACGCGCCTCACGAGCGAAAACGCGCTTGAGCTTTTCCGCGATTACGACATCATCGTTGATGGGACGGACAACTTCCCCACTCGCTATCTGGTGAACGATGCCTGCGTCCTCACGGGCAAGCCAAATGTCTATGGCTCCATCTTTCGCTTTGAGGGACAGGCGAGCGTGTTTTGGGCTGCGCGTGGAGCGTGCTATCGCTGTCTCTATCCAGAGCCTCCACCGCCGGGACTTGTCCCCTCTTGCGCCGAAGGCGGTGTGCTTGGAGTGTTACCGGGAATCGTTGGTGCGATTCAAGCCAACGAAGTTATCAAGCTCATCTTAGGCGCGGAAGAAGGCGCGCTCATCAATCGGCTCCTGCTGTTTGACGCCTGGAAGATGAGATTTCGCGAGTTGAAACTGAGGCGCGATCCCGCCTGCCCCATCTGCGGTGAAAAACCAACGATCAAACATCTCATTGACTACGAGGAGTTCTGCGGATTGAGGCAGCAGCCGGCGCCGGCTGAAGCAAATCGAGGAGAGCAGCCTGCGATCCATGAGATCACCGCCCGAGAGATGAAAGAACGATTGGATCGGGGCGAGGACATCCAGATTATTGACGTGCGTGAGCCAAACGAATATGAGATCGCGCGGATTCCGAATTCGAGGTTGATTCCGCTCGCACAGGTGGTCAACCGCTTATCCGAGATTGATCCTCGGCGGGAGACGATAGTGCATTGCAAGATGGGTGGCCGAAGTGCCAAGGCTATAGAGGCACTGAGGAAAGCAGGCTTCACGGGTCCGCTCGCAAACCTGAAGGGCGGGATCACCGCCTGGTCCACAGATGTCAACCCGAGCGTGCCTAAATACTGAAAGCGTCATAACCTGCCGCGCAATGGTTTGCCCACTGGTTGGGTCAGCAGTAATCTGAAGGTACTGGACGGTAGAAACGGGGAGCGCGGGCAAACTGGTCGGAGCAAGCCAGCGGCTAGATTACGAATGGTATTGTCAAAGTTAACCAGCAAATTGCGCAAGATGAGTGTTCAAACGGCATAATCCGCTGGTGCGCACGTCTATCTTAAGATCAAGGGTCGACTCCATTACGTCTGGCGTACAGTGGATCAAGATAGGGGCGGTATTGGAAAATAGATGTATTGCCCTATTGTTGGCGCAAGCGGGCATAGTCGAGTAAGATGTTGAAGTTCCGACGCAGAAATTCACTCTCGAACAGCGCTGGACGAACCTCGTAAACTGTTGATTCTAAAGGATTGACGCCCGCTTGGCTCAGTGGTAGAGCACTCGCTTCACACGCGAGGGGTCAGTGGTTCGAATCCACTAGCGGGCACCAATATTTTCATTAAGTTACGGGCGACACCGAGTCGCCCGTTTTCGTCCACTCATACTTTGATCTGAAAAACGATCATTATTTTGAGCCAATCCACTTTGTCTCTCTTCTCTGCTGTCTCGAAAATTTTCAGTCCGCTACTGTATGCAGTGTAACGAATACTGGGGCGGGCTAACAGCTGATTAAGCCAGAACGCGGGACAGCGTGTTCCTCAAACATCATAGGCTCATACCTCACAGGTCGTTAGGCAGTGTTGCGCCTCGCTCATCACGACTGAGATGCTAAAATCCGAAGCATGCTTATCACTGCCGGGAAAGTAAATAACGGCGCGATTCAACTCGACCGCCAGGAGATGTCCAATGGCGCAACGGTCACGGTGCTGGCGCATGAGGGTGACGAGACATTTGAGCTGAACGCTGAGCAGGAAGCCAAGCTCTTGGCGGCCATCGCATCCTCGACGGACCTTCTAAGTAGGTGGAACTTCGATCCGGCACTAGGGCCATCACCAGAGGATCTCTACGGGATTTACTTCTGAGTTGCAGACGACGTTATTCTCAATCATCCCGGTCCTCACGCCGCCTGTGACGCTCATGAACAGCAGTTCCGCAGCAGATAGAGTTGGGCCTTCGGTTTATTGATCAGCAGGAGCACATCATGACAAAGAAGGGCAGTCCCCAAAACTTGCAGGCTTGGATAGATGCTCGAAAGAAATACCACCTCAGTCATGCGCAAATCCAAATGGCCAGGGAGTTGGGCATGAATCCTAAGAACTTTGGCGGACTTGCGAACCATCGTCAGGAAAGGTGGAAGATGCCTCTGCCGGATTTCATTGAGCATCTCTACTTTAAGAGCTTTGGTAAGACGGGACCAGACGGAGTCGTTTCAATCGAGCAACGAATAAAGCAAATCGAACGAAAGAAGATTGAGAAAAGGGAGCGTAAGTCTGCCGAAATGTCAGTGGGTGGCTTACCAAATGAGCGAGAGTGACTGTTGGGCCCGTGCAGTCCTCGTTTACCGCGGTTAACTCCCGGATGACCGTCCGATTCATAATTCATGCAGGGCTTGGAATTCGTGACTGCGCAGTCCATTCCCTTCCGGCTTGTAAAAGATCCTCGTTTGACTAAACAGGAAACCCGCGCATCCGATAGACGCGCGGGTTTCTTTTAATCGGGCTTGCCTAACGTCAAGCGCCAACGGATCAATCAGGCACTCCGTCCTTGCCTTTTCCTTTTTTCCCGTCCTTCCGCTTGTCACCGTCCTTATTATTATTCGGGGGTGGCTTCTCTCGTTTTGGCTCAACAACAACCCTGGTGTCCGGTTTAGGGGGACGCTTATCCTCCCCTTTCTTTTGCGCGAAAGCGCCGGCGGAAACGAAGCAGGCCATCCCCACCGCTATCAACTTTCGCCTAAAGTTTGTCATGTTTAAAGAGCCTCCTCATGGCTGATTCAGCGCTCATGGGAGGGAGAAGAGTTGCGCCGGCTGACAATCGAGCAATATGGGTGCCACAAGCCCGAAACCTTAGTGCTCCGCTTTAACCGGGAAAAGTCTACAGGAATCCTCCCGAATACGCACGCTTTCGAGCAAACTCGCACCGTATCGTGCAACTTCGTATTCAACAACCTCTTCGGAGAAGTCAGGAGTCAGAACCCAGAATTCAGAATATAAAGGCGGTAACCCGCTTTTTGTTTTTTCTTCTGACTCCTGACTTCTGGCTTCTGAGTCCATTTTGGCTACCGCCGGACACTGATACTCAGCGTGCCCACATTTCCACTGGTGTCAAAGGCTCGCAGCGAGATCGTGTGTTCACCGGCCGCCAAACCTGCAAAATCAAGGGAGTACCTCTCCTTCCCACTGTCAGCAATTCCATCATCGGGAAAGATGGGACTCCAGGGCGCGCCGTCGAGACTCGCATCGGCTCTTTTGATTTTGCCTGTGGCATCCTCAACATCAAACACTACCAACACTCTCTCGGACCGTACCTGCGGTTGCCCAACCACTTTTACCACCGGGGGTGTATTGTCGATATCGACCGTTTCGCTCAAACGTTCTCCCGACAAAGCCTGGCCAACCGGATTATCGGCGGCGTCAGATGCCGTAATCTTGATGATGTAGCGGCCGTCCGCCAGCGTTGCACCATCGATGGTGTAAAAGTTGTCACGCAGTTTATCTTTTAACAAACGGAAGGTGTTCTCATTAAGCGCCCGGTAATAAACCGCGTATTCGAGCGCGTCGCCATTGCGATCCTCCGCTTGCCATTGAAAGGAGCGCGCACCGCGTTGAAACAAGCGTCGCGGAGGAACTTGCGCCACCGCGCCAAACAGTGACGGATCGAGACCAGACGCTTCCACGTTTGGATCGACCTGCATTTGAACTGCCGACTGCAATCCTATTCCTACCGGCAACGCCGTGATCGAGAGCACCTCAGGCGCCACATTCCTGGGAAGATAGGCGATGCCAACATTCTCCATCCACGTCGGACGCGCTGCCCCAGGTGCTGACCGCAACATTGCGCGCCACTGGATAAATCGTGCGCGCGGGCTGGAGATCTGGTTTCCCTCCGGATTGCTATAAGCGGCGCTCCATTCGCTCCAGGTAGAATCCGGTCGCTCACCATTTCCCGTGCGCGTTTGCAGTTCGACACTACCTGCGCCGCGCCAGAAGACTCGTCCCCAGGTGGCCGTTAGTTTTGCATCGCGCACCGGCGATTCATAAGAACCGCCTGTGACCAACTCTTTGCCAAAGCGGAGAAGTTTTCCCTGATTGCTTGAAGCCGCATAGACTTGCCCGCGACGCATCAGGAAAGAGGAAATCTGTCCCTCAGTCGACTGTAAGAGCAGAGTGTCCCTGCCGTCATTAGTGACGGAATAGATGCGTCCTTTATCAGCAGTGCCAATCAGCACGCTCCCGGGTTGTAAAGCAGGGGCGATGGCGAACGCCGTGACCGACGTCGAACTCCATACGACATCCGCTGCGCCATCCGGCAGTATGCGGAACACCGCGCTGCGGGCATTCGATAGATCCGTGCGACTTCGTTGAGGCGCACCGGGCGATTGAATGGGCGTTCCAGCCTCATCAACTGTGGTGATCGTCACGCTGGTTGTCGGACCTCTTGCGTCGGAGGGTTGGGGGATTGGCGCCGGAGCAGCTTGCGGCCGGCTGGTTGAGGCGGCATCGCTGAGCCCTAGTGCATATATTGATCCATCGGCAGCCGGCGCCAGAGAGTGAATCTCGCGCAGTTGTGCGTCAAAGAGAGCGAAGGCTTTACCATCAGAGGAAATCCGGAGCACCAATCCGCCCGGGTCGGTTCCGGCAATCAGATCTCCCTGAGCGGTTACTGCCAAAGACATGACGTGAGTCTGATTGGTACTGATCAGCAGGGACGACTCAGGCTTCGCACCGGCGCTTGAAACGCGATACAACTTGCCATTGTCTCCGGTGCCGATAGCTAGAGCGCCGTCGGGAAGAACTGCCAGCGACCAGATGTATTTGTCTGGTGGGTCGAAATAGACTTCAGCTCGACCGTCCGAGGTAATGCGATAGACTTTTCCGTCGGGTGAGCTGCCCGCATAGAGCACGCCATCGCGACCAATAGCCAGCGCAGTGACATCGAGCTCGGGTGCGTCGTACAGCAATGAGCCACGTCCATCGGGGCCCACTCGATAGATTTTTCCATCGTGCCCAGTTCCCAGATAAACGGCACCCTGATAATCGATGGCGCTGGACCAGATAAACGCCTGTTCCGTGTTGAATACCTCCGTGAAGTTTGGGGCCAGCATCAGTACGCCGGTGTCGGTAATGGAAACTCCGCGGGCGTCTCCTCTTAATAGCTCCGCGCGACCACTCGTTTCCCAAATCACCGGCTGGCCGGCTTGAATGCGGGGACAGAAACTCAGGGCGAAGAAAAAAAGCGTTGCGATTGAGAACGTGCGATCGACGTAATTTAATTGCAACATGATTAATGTTTAGTTCCCTATGTATTTTGCGTATAACGAACGCGCTGTCTTCATTTCATCAGTGCCACGGATGATCGAGCGCGCATCCGGAAAAACCGTTACTTCATACTCGCCGGTGCGAAAGCGCAGCAGGTAGTCATTAAACTTGACCTCTCCGGCGCCGCGAAGTCGTTCTGCGAGACTCTTGAAGTCGACCCGCGTCGGCTGAACCGGCGAAATCTGAACCGCGTTTCTTCCGCACATGACTGCCGAAAAATCGCCCGCGGTCGCCTCCAATGTTTCATAGCGTCCCAGGGCGCAGGTCGGACACTCGCCCGCGGGAGGGCCGGGATTAATCTTCCGCCATTCGTTTCGCCAGATATCAAACTGCATCAGCGACCGGTGCAACTGTTCATGATGGCCGGTCAATAGCTTCAGCGCCTCGCTGACCTGCACGGCAGCGACCACGCTGATGATAGGCATGATCACGCCCGCGGTATCGCAGGTTGGCGCGCTTGCCGCCGGCGGCGCCTCTTCGAAGACGCATCGCAGGCAGGGAGTTTGATGCGGCCAAATGGTCATCGTTACGCCGTAGGATCCGACCGCCGCACCGTAGATCCAGTTGAGTTCATGCTTCACGCAAGCATCGTTGATCAAATAACGCGTGGCAAAGTTGTCAGTACCGTCGAGGACAACGTCGCAATCCTCAATCAATCGTTCGATGTTCGAATGATTGACGTCCACGATCTCGGGCTCAGTTTCAATTTCCGAATTGAAGTCGCGGATGTGGTTAGCGGCGGCAATCGCTTTTGGCATACGTTCGTCCGCATCCCGCTCGGTGAACATGGTCTGTCGCTGTAGATTAGACGCTTCAACAAAATCACGATCGACGATTCGCAGTCGCCCGACACCGGCACGAGCCAAAGCCTCGGCCTGCGCCGAACCCAACGCGCCGCAACCGATGATCAAGGCTCGTGACTCAAGCAGACGTTGTTGGCCTTCTTTGCCAATGCCGCCGAAGAGAATCTGCCGGCTGTAGCGCTCGCCGGGGATCTTAGTTTTTTGATTTCTGATTTCTGATTTCATTCGATTCCGGCAATTACACTAAGGCCATTTTGTGTTAGTTCGTGAAATTTGGTGGATCGTTCTTCGTTGAAACATTGCTCATAAAGCAAGAATCTGCGGAATTGTTACACGGAGAGTTACACTTTCCAGGCTCCTACCAGGCTTTCACACCTTGTGTCCCAAGGCTCTTACTGCTGCTTCCCTCATCACTGCCTCGGGCGCCTCGGCCCCGGTCCACAGTCGAAATTGCGCGGCAGCTTGCCTGACCAGCATCTCCAATCCGCCAATCAACTCGCAACCAGCCGCGCGAGCCTCACGCAAGAATCGCGTTTCCGTGGGATTGTAAACCAGATCGTAGACCAAACGCGCGCCGCGAAGTTGAGCGGCGGCGGCAGGCGTCTCGGTTTCTTGCACGCCTGATGTTCCCAAAGGCGTAGCGTTGATTACTATGTCAAATCCCTCGAACAGCGCCGAGTCCAGCGGCTGCGACGCGGCGCCAAATCTCTCAGCCAGCACTCGAGCTTTACTAGCATCTCGGGCGAAAACGGCTAGCTCGGCGCCTTTCTGTCGCAGACTCCATACAGCGGCGCTGGCGGCCCCACCCGACCCAATTACCGCACAGCGCGCCTCGCGTAATTCGCCAATCAGCGCGACTATTGGACCGACCAGGGCGTCAGCGTCTGTGTTAAAGCCGCGCACTTCGTCGCCCCGAACAACAATCGTATTTACTGCTCCTATTTCTTGGGCGGCGGGATCAATCCAATCCAGACAACTCATAACCGAAGTCTTGTGCGGCGCCGTCACACTCAGGCCCAGAAAGTTCCAATCAATCTCGCGGGTGCGAGGATGGATCATGCGCTTAATAAACGACGAGATCTCGCGAACCTCGAACGGCAGATAAACGCCATCAAACTGCGCGGACTCAAAGGCTGCATTATGGATGTACGGCGAAACCGAGTGCGTTACGGGGAAACCTGCGACGCCCATGATCCGGGTCTGTCGACTGATCCCGTCAATTCGATAAACAGTCCGCAATTCCCGCGCAGTAATTTGACCCGGCGCCGTGACGCTTTCATCTTCGAGTGCGCCGTAAGTCAGAAAAGCGCCGCGAGCCGGCCCCAGAATGCGAGTCGCGATTCCCGCCGGTCCCATGGCGATGGCAATCATCTCCCGATTTTTGGAACGCCCGCGATCAATCAAATGAAATGCAGCAATACAGTCTGTGATGTCTTGAGCCTGGAAAGCGATCTTGAAAATGCGGGCATGAGTTTGAGTCATTCGTACAAAGATTCGATCGAGATCCTCAGGCACTCCCGCAAAGTTGTGGTGAGAACAGATAACCCGGGTCCAATCAACCTTGTTTCCATAGTTGAAAAGCGATGTGTTAACGGCGAGGTCGAGTTCGATATCCAGAAACTCGGCCGAAGTGGGACGGTCAAATAACCAAAAGCGTAAACGGGATTTTGGATCAAGCTTCCGATGGCCGCCCTGCTCGGCGGGACGAAAAGTCAAAATGGTTGGTCGCGGAGTTTGGTTAAAGAGGTGTTCGCCGTTTTTGAAGCTCTCTCCGATTTGAAATGGATCAAGGCAATCAAGTCGCACCTCAATGAGATCGCCTACGTCGGCCGCCTTCCCGATAGCATGCTCAGCCGCGCCAAGACTTTTCTCGCAGACAGGAACACAAACACGAACCTGTTGATTCATTTTCATCAGACCAACCCGGCAGGCTTCTGCAACACAAACACGATCCACGAAATCACACGAAACAGCACGAAATGGATCGCCTACCTCAAGATCATTTACTTCGGTGGTTCAGTTGAAGCATCGAGATGTCTGGCGGGCGCTTCGGCACCGAGGTGGCGCGTGGTGCCTTCTGTCACACTGGGAGGTGGCGGCACGAGTTCGCCCGTGTTGCGCCGGGGAAGTGAGTTTACGCGAGGAGGAAGCTGCATCGCGGGCTGGAAGGGCTGAACTGGCATGCCGCCAATCATCGCGCGTTTCTCTGCTTCTTTCACCCTGATGTATTGCGCTACACCGGTTCCCATGAGAGAGAAGGCCGGAATCAGCATCCAGAACCACCAACCCCTACCCATTGCCGAAAACGCGAGGGCCATCGATACGAGTAGAAAAGCGATACCCATGAACGCATTTTTAAACGCGTTATCGAGGCTGGCCTCTTTGCCATGTCTCTTGAGCGCACGTTTGTCAGAACGGGAAAGACCCTCCTCATCGGCCCCAGGCAATTTTCCGGTTAAAGCCTGTGGCACCAGACTTATGTTGGCTCCGCACACCCGGCAATAACTGGCGCCGTCGAGGTTTTGCCCCGCACACTTAGGACAGAACATGTTTACCTCCGATCATCCAGATGCTACTTCGTTGCTGCTTTCGCTCGCTGCCTCAAGGCTTCATATAGCAAAACCCCCGCGACCACCGACACGTTGAGCGAACCTAACCGACCAAACACAGGAATACGAACGAGTGTGTCACAGCGTTCCCTGACTAACCGGTGCAGACCTGCGCCTTCGCTTCCGAGAAAGATCGCTGAAGGCAGTGTCCAATCCCAGTCCGTGTAATTTGAAGTTCCTTCCGCTGCGGCTCCAACCACCCAGATGTTACGTTCTTTCAACTGCTCTATCAAACGAACCAGGTTCGTGGCGCGAGCTATTGGTACATATTCCACTGCCCCTGCGGCTGCTTTCGCGACGATATCGGTTAAACCCACGGCGCGGCGCTCGGGAATAAACACTCCGTGCACTCCGGCGCATTCCGCCGTCCGGAGAATCGCTCCAAAGTTTCGGGGATCTTCGATTCCATCTAACCCCAAAACCAGCGACGGCTGCTCGGTCCCAACTCTGGCAGCCACCAAATCGAGAAGTTCATCTGCGTCTCTGTAGCGAGCGGCAGCAATCCTGGCAACAACCCCCTGGTGCGGGGTTTCTTTTAAGGAGCGATCGAGGCTGATTCGAGGTACGCGATGTACAGGCACATTCGCTTGCTTTGCCAGCGCCAGCAAGTCTCGCAAACGCTGGTGTCGCGCTCCCTCCGCGATCGTAATGCTATCGATCGCTCGCTGGCCCGCCCGGAGCGCCTCGAGGACCGGGATGAGTCCAAAGATCTTATCGCCTCTCTTATCGCCTCCGCCATCGAATATTGGACGCGCGTGGTCGTCATGCTTCGCGTCGGGTCGCAGAACGTCTTCCTTCCGGGCCGACCGGCTCGCTGGTCCCCGTCTCTTATGCGCAGGCTTCATCGTGATCGCTGTCAGGTCTGGCCTTGTGCTTTCAAGAAATAACGAAGCCGGGAATAGCGCGTGAACTGATCTTCGTTACTGCTCTCGGTGACGGCGCCGGTGGTGTACTTCCCGGGCCGCTCGCGGCGCCAGCCGCGCGACTCGGTTTGTTGTTCACAGGGCCAAACGATTTCCAGCGCCTGCCGGCATGAGTTGTATGCGTCATCGTATCCAGCCTGCGGCGCCTGGTTGCGGATCAGATCAAGTAGCATAGAAAAGTTTTCGGCGACCACCAGCCTTTTCCCTCTGAGGCTTGAGAAGTCGAAGCCGTTGGCGAGGATACGAAACTTTGAGTCGGGGTTTTCACTGTAAATATCTACTACAGCATCGTCGGCGAAAAACTGACTCGCCTCCTGTATTTCATTTTCGCCCCGTCCGCCTTTTCGCTCCCGCCACTCGACCCGCTTCCGCGACAATCTCCCGGTCACTAACAGGACAAGTTGGCTGAAGGGAATTTGAGATTCGTCACTTTCCACAATAAGCTTGGGCGTCAATCCGTTTTCATCGATGTTGACCGAACGCACGCGAACCGGTGGTGATTCCCGAAGTTCAAGATCAGTATCCGATACGATTGTCGTCTCGATTTCCAAGTCCTTCAACCTTCGTCCAATCAACTCTGCTTCCTCGCGCGTGTCCGTTCGCGCAAGGGGCAACGGGGTTGGGCTTGAGAGCAAGCGGACTACGTCGTCAGGGTTAAGTTTAAGAAGTCCGGCAGCCTCGCTGAGAGCTTCACTCGGTATTCCTGGCGCTTGGGGCAAGAAGATGTTGTTATAGCCCAGCGTCCAGTATTGCACTGGCTGGAGGCTGGGTTTGAGAAGGTCGGCAGTTTTTTCGCTAACTGGTAGCGGCGCGGCACAATAGAGGCAAGCTAGTCTGGTGGGCGGATTTGCGCGCAAACATTCTTCACAGCGGACCATCTGATCCGGCGTAAACCCTTGAGGTTCGGATGACATCAGGGGCTCATCGTAGAAGAAAGGAATGTTTTCGTTATCTTTCGGCAACCACTCCTCCAAGACTTTTGATTATACATCGGGTCCAGAGGTTTCAATCGAGGCAAAGCTGGCGACAAGCTTCGACGGCGCCACTTAACTACACGTGACTCACAAGCGAAACTTGAAAGCTCTTTCCCTTTTCGTTATCACACTTATCACCGGATCGTGCGGGGCTTTGCAACCTCCAAACGCAGGTGGGCCAGGTCCCAGCGGGCCTCCCTATCCGGTTACTTTGACTGAACAGTCTCAAAGGAGAGAAGCGGCGGTACTTGCCTTTGATCGAATCGCACGAAGAAGTGTGCCTGGAAACGTGACCGAGGGTTACCTGGAGCCCGTGACGGCGACGATCAAAAATCTGCCGGCAGATCCTGGTTCTCCGCTGTATCTTCCGAAGGTTGGCAGTAACGTTGAAATGAACGAGGAAGAAACGAGAGAAGCACTCCGCAGATTTATCAATCACTGGCGCGTTCTCATCGGAGCGAATCCTGCCCAACTCTCACTTATTGAGCGGGTAGATCGACCAGACCGCACGAAGATCGCCCTATACGAACAGCGAGCTTTTCGCTACCCCTTGCGCGGCAACTTTGGCAAGCTGCAAATCCACTTCACTGCTGACCGGCGCTTGCTCAATGTCTCCAGCAGTTGCATACCCGATGCCGAACGATTGCAATCGGCATTGGCTGGCATAACGCCACGACTGACAGCGGAAGACGCTATCAAACACGTTCGCGACAGGGGCGTCAGATACACCGACTCTCTCGGCAATCAACAGACCTTCAACGTCTCCGGGAGTAATGAGATAAATTCTCAAGAGCTCGTGACCTATGTCCTGCCCTTGAAACCCGGGGCCGATTCACTTGAGATACATATTGCCTGGGAAGTAACGGTTAGCAATGCTCCGTTTAAAGCCGTCTACATCGACGCTCTTAATGAAGAGATAATCGCCGTCCGGTAGCGTTTTCCTCATACTTCAGTCTGCTTTAGCACTCAACCTTAAACGGACCATTCAAGGTGAGGAATTTGCCAAGGTTGGATTATTACTCAGCTTACTTCGCGTTTGCGCGTTTTGGTGTTTTCCTTCACTATTAGGTCGAGCAGAACTCTCTCAATCTCAGGTTCGCTTAGACCATTCAAAGACTCGTCCTGAATTTGAGATTACTAAATCTGAACGAAGATTTGAAGGAGTGAATGTCCAATCCAAAGCCTCTCATTTCCGAATTGAGAAACTACTTAGTCACTACCGTTGCTCAAGCAAAGGAGATAAGTACGGGTTGGCTAGAGGACGTCGAGTTGAGCCAGGTTATTCGCTTTGGATTGCCAGAAGTTGACGATAGGTATCATATTTGGCGAGTACCTCTACTGCCGCTAAACGGAAGCTCCAAGATTGGCGAAATTGTAATAGACGCGCATACGACAGAAATTCTTTTTGAAAAAACGACGAAACCGCAAATGCTCGAGGCGCGGCTGCTAAAAAAAGACGAAGCGCGCCTAAAGAAACCCCGCACCAGGATCGCGTATCCGATTTCCTCATTGAGAAACACTATCGGACTCGGCGACAGCGTACAATTAATAGATGATATGCCAGCCGCCTCAGTGGACTTAGTGTTCACGTCTCCGCCTTATTTCAACGCCCGTCCCGAATACAGCGACTACGAAGTATATGAACAATACCTTTTCAAAATGAGACAGGTGATAAAGCGTATCCACCGGGTTTTGAATGAGGGCCGCTTTTTCGTCATCAATTGTGCGCCTGTATTGCTTCGCCGTGCTGCCAGGAGCGAGGCATCAAAACGGATCGCCGTACCTTTCGACCTTCATCGAATTTTCATTGAAGAAGGCTACGATTTCATCGACGACATAATCTGGGCCAAACCTGAAGGCGCAGGCTGGGCTACTGGGAGGGGTAGGCGTTTTGCGGCGGACCGCAATCCTCTTCAATATAAGGCAGTGCCGGTTACTGAATATATTTTAGTCTATCGTAAGCGCACGGAGATGCTGATTGATTGGCATATTCGGAACCACCCTGACAAGGATATTATTGCCGCTTCAAAAGTTAAAGACGGGTATGAACGCACCAATATTTGGCGCATAAATCCAAACACTAATTCCAAGCATCCGGCAGCATTTCCGCGTGAGCTTGCTCACAAGGTGATTAGCTACTACTCATTCAAAGACGATGTTGTCCTTGACCCATTTGCGGGTTCGGGAACGGTCGGCGCGGCGGCGGCAATGAGCGGACGACGCTTTGTTTTGTTCGACGTGAACCCTGACTATGTCCAACTGATGCGTCGCGAAGCGCATAAATGGTTGGGGCGTGCGGCAAAGAATATTCTTTGCCTAAATTGCCCGCCTCTGATAGAGGAGCAGCCCCACTTGCCGATAGCGGAGATGGAATGCCTACTTGACCAAAATCCCGCAAAAACGCATCCTAGCCCATGATTGGAAAAACTTATGTCGGAGCGCTTAACAGATGCATAACTTTGATCCCACTAACAATATCTCATGGCAGTTGGGTAATCGTGGCAGAGTTGCCGTGTTCATTGATGGTAACAACCTTTTTCACGCCGCGCGTTTCCACAACATTGACATCGACTATAACAAGTTACTCCGCGTGCTCCTGGGTGACGGCCGCTTGTTGAGGGCCTTCTTTTATACAGGAGTGGACATCGGAGCCGAGCGACAGCAGGGTTTTCTACTCTGGATGAGACGGAATGGCTTTCGCGTGGTGCAGAAGGAACTGAAGACGTTTTACGACGGCACCCGCAAGGCTAATCTTGACGTGGAGATCGCCGTGGACATGCTTTCACTCGCCGGCCGTTATGATACAGCCGTACTGGTGTCGGGGGATGAAGACTTCGTTTACGCTATCAATGCAGTCGCCTACAAAGGTTGTCGCGTTGAAGTTGCCGGCTTTCGTTCGAACACCGCGCCCAAGTTGATCGATGTTGCAGACTATTTCATCGACCTGGGTGAAATCGCGGACAAGGTGCGAAAGGAGGCTCTACACGGCCACCGTTACGACGAGCGAGAACTACACGAGCATCTGCCCACACCGTTCATTCACGAGGACATGGAATTGCAGGAAGAAGACTTACATCCGTTTCCGAGCGCGATTGGCGTGGCCTTTGAAACAGAGAACGGCGAAGAGGTTGATGAGTTCCAAGCGGCGACCGAGTTCATCCGGGTGACGGATGACCACTGAACGCTCGTAAACGCAGGCCTGGAATGAAAATATTCACCGTTGAAGAAGCGAATGCGCTGCTGCCAATTGTCCGGAATATTCTGGCCAGGATTCAACGTGTTCACAAGCGAATCTTCGCCTATCGACATGAGGCAAAGAAAGCATCTGAAGGAGCTGAACAAGGGGGCGGGGGTCTGTTGGAAGGTTTGCAGTACGCGAAGCTTTTGATGGATCTCACGTCCCGAACGGGCGAAATTGAAGCGCTGGGAGTTCAGCTTAAGGACTTTGACCGCGGTTTGGTCGACTTTCCCTCTTTGCGAGATGGCCGGGTGGTGCTCCTGTGCTGGCAAATCGGCGAAGGCGATGAATTGGAATGGTGGCACGACGTCGAGGCCGGTTTCGCTGGACGTACCCCGCTATAA
>JALZJF010000121.1 GCA_030859905.1 Acidobacteriota bacterium | reverse complement strand
TAGGTTCACAGCCGACTAACTTCGCCCACTACTCCATTACCGGTTCACTGTCTATAACGCGCACCGGTCCGGGAGGGCTTCGCGGATCACGCTGCGGGCGGCGCGCGGTTCCATTCGTGCGATGCTCACCGTTGCCATTCTCGGCTTCTTCCCAAAGACGGCCAAATATCATTTTGCCGGCAGTAGTCTGCAGCACGCTGGTAACCGCAATGTCGGCATTCTTCCCGATTAGTCTCCGGGCGTTGTCGACTACGACCATGGTGCCATCATCAAGATAAGCCACACCCTGGTTGTATTCCTTGCCCTCTTTTAAAATAAAGACGCGCATGGCCTCGCCGGGAAGCACTACCGGTTTCAACGCATTCGCGAGCTCGTTGATATTGAGCACACTGACGCCGCGTAGTTGTGAGACCTTGTTTAAATTGAAATCGTTGGTCACGATAACTGCGTCCAGTTGCTTGCCGAGTTCAATCAACTTCAGGTCAACTTCGCGCACCGAAGGAAAATCTGTTTCTACAATCTGAATGTCCAGCGAACTGTTGTTTTGCAGCCGATTGAGCATGTCCAAACCTCGCCGGCCACGCTGACGCTTTGAGGAATCCGGAGAATCGGCGACTTGTTGGAGCTCACGAAGAATGAACTGCGGGATTATTAACGAGCCGGTAAGAAAGCCTGTTTCGGCGACATCGGCTATGCGCCCGTCGATGATGACTGATGTGTCTAGAATTTTTAAGTCACGGCGGGAAGCCTTGTCAGTAAGGATGCCGCCCAATGCGGACAGTTCAAGATAATCGCCCTTGGCCGCGCCCACCATCAGCCCGACATAAGCCATGAAGAAGGTCAAGGCCAAGGTCAGGAAGGTTTTGACTTCCGGAGCCACAGCCATCGACTCCTGTCTGCTGATCAAAGATCCAATCAGGAAAGCGCCAATGATTCCCATGATCGAACCTACAGCCGCTCCAATCAAAGTCTTTAGTGATGCCCGGCGGATTCGGAGTTCGAATAGAATGATACAAATGGCGATCAGGGCGCCCACGGCCGCGGAAATCCAGCGGTCACCCGCAATGGGTCGAAGCACGTAACCTGCTGCTACTAGAATGGCGGTAAAAACTAGTCGTATGATAACGACATCGGCATGCATGATAGGCCGAATCTTATCACGGCCTGAACTACCAGTCACCCAAAACCTTTTGAAACTAGGCGTTTTGGCACTGTTCTGTTCACTCGTCGGACAGATCACTGCTACGAAAGGGAGGCCTGGATGTTCGATGCGCCAGGCGCGCCGGAGGGCACGAAGCTTGCCATCAGCCATGAGAAGGTCGGTTGGGTGGACGGCTTACGGATTTTGCGACCAACATGGCAATGTCTTCGTCTCACCAGGACCGTTCTCGATACTTCGCGCACAGTGCTCATTGAGACCGCCGGCCTCGCTGTGCTACAAAGTTGTTCTGGCATTGAATAGCGGCGCGAACCTCACGGAACTCTGGCGTTGCTCGGAGTGTCGGCTACTCTCGAACGTACCAGCATGTTTTCATTCGGAGTTCACAACTTTGTTAGACTGTTCCCCGTATAAGCAGGCATGAAAAAAGAACAATGGCCGGAGATTGTGAATATCAATGGAGGAGGAAGCGCTATGCAGAGAGGCAAATTTTTCATCGCCGTGATGATTCTGATTGTCATCGTTCTCCTGATCGGAGGCGTGGTGACTTACTCGAATATAAAGTTTGCACAGGAGGGGACGGTGCAGGTCGTGACCAAGTGGGGGGCGATTGAACGCATCTACACTCCATCAGACGGGTGGTTTACTACGATTGCGCCGGGACGCAAGAGTTACGATGTCAACATCAAATCGTTTACAGAAAGCGCGCAGGTGCGCGTAACCAGTAAAGACAACGCGGCCCTGCAAGTCGAGATTTCTTTGACCGCTTACACAGACCCCACGAAGATAGCGGAGTACGTGCGCAAGTACGGGTTCTCGGAAGAGGAGAGACACCGCCGGCGCAGCGAAATTTTGAAAGGAATGGTGCAAACGGAGGCGCGCAATTCCTTCTCGGATTACGGAGCTTACGAGATTTACGCCAATCAGGAGCAGATTCAAAAGCGGATCCTAGAATCATTGCGCCCGCAGCTCGGCAGTCAACTTCTGCTGGTTACTGAGTCCGTACAGATCGGCAATCCCGATTTCCTGGACGACAGGGTCGAAGCTGCCGCTTCCGGCGTCGTTGCCAATGAGAAACAGAAGCAGGCGGAAGAGGCGAGACTCGAAGCCGCGAAGGTCGCCGCGCAGACCAAGCAAATTGAAGCCCTGACTTTTGCTAATCCGGCTCTGCTTGAAATCAAGAAGCTGGAATTGCAATTAGAGATCGAGCGCGCCCGCGCCGACGGCATCAAGAATCATCAGGGCGCGCTGACCATCATGTATGGTCAGCCGGGCGTCCAGTTGCAGCTTCCTGCAGGGAGGTAACGTGAGATTCTTATTACTCGTATGGCTGGTGGTAGAGGTCCTGCAACTCGTTTTGATCGGGTTGCTGATGGTCGGTTATCGCAACTTGCAGCGGCGGGTAGATGGGAGTGGCTATCGCTTCAGAACTCATCCGCCGCCTTCTGTGACGGACGAGTAACGGCTCTCTACTCTATGTATAGCGTCACGGCGCGAACGCCATAACCGCTATCTCATGCTAGGATGGAGCGGGAAAAGACCGATTCACGTTGTCGGAGAAGATGACCCAGCCGCGGATGAAACGATTGTCGTGACCGCTTACGAGCCGGATGTTAAACGCTGGAAAGCAGGCTTTCGTGAGCGTCGAAGGGTGACGAAATGAAGTGCTTAGTCTGCAAACATAATCGGTTTCAGAAAGGCACCACTGTGCTGCCGATTGAACGCGGCAATGCTATCTTGCTCATCACCGACATACCCGCGCGCGTGTGTGAAAATTGCGGCGAGACGTACCTAGATGAAGAGACTGCACAGGACGTTCAAGACCTGGCAAACGAGACTTTGAGCGGCGAGATTAGTTACGCCAAAGCGCGCGGTAAGCGAGAAGTTTTGGTCACATCATTGAGCTAGATCCACATCGAAGTGCGAGTCGCCGAACGCCCCGCTTCAGCGGTCGGGCCAGAAATGCTTTGAGCGGCTAGTCCGGATTATTCATGAACTGCGGTGTTTTCAGTAAGCCTGCGGTAGCAGGCGAAAGCATAAAGACTGGGGCGTGAGCCCCAGGCCTCTGCAAAACAAAGTCCTAAGCCTGCGAAGGCAGGCG
>JALZJF010000087.1 GCA_030859905.1 Acidobacteriota bacterium | reverse complement strand
ATCGCGCCGTCAGCTGCAAGGCTTTGTTGGGCGGCGCGCTTAACGGACTCGTGTCGCGCAATGAACTTATGCCTGTTAAGTCAGCTATCTCAAAGCTGACTTGACTTTCCTCTCGATTACAGCCTCCGGTATGTTCGCGCTCTTGAGAAGGAATGACACATCTAAAATCTTGCCGCCGAGGATCACTTGCTCAACCTTTCGTATATTCCTAATGTCCGCCACCGGATCGGCACTCAAGATAACCAGGTCGGCTCTCTTCCTCACTTCAAGTGTCCCCACGTCATTGAGAATACCGAGCCCTTCAGCACTATTGCTCGTGGCAATCTTAATGATCTCTAAGGGCGGAATACCCGCCTCCGCTAAAAGCTCGAATTCGTCATGAAGGCTGAAGCCTGGTATGACCCATGGGTTTGGAAAATCGGATCCGGCGGTTAGGAGAACTCCATTGTCGTAATAAGCTTTGATGAGTTGGAGGATCTTCGGCCATAGACGTGCGCCGCGTTGAAAATCTTCCTCTCTCCAATCTTTCAGCGCGCCTTCCCAAGTCTCCAGAACCGGCCTGGGAGCATACATGAGGCCGGGGCTATTGCGATAGCGCGGATCGCGTCCGCGAAACTTTGTGACGTATGCGATCAGCGTAGGGTCTAGAGGCACTCGTGCCTGAGCTACGGTGGAGATCATTTCCTTGATCTCTGGCCCTCCCAGATCAGCCCACTCTAGCCAGTCGAGCCGGGCCAACATAGGACCTACTTCTTGGCGGCGCTTCAGATATGCCTCTCTTCGAGCCGGTGGAAGTAATTCAGTTGACCAGGTTGCCCCGTGGGTCACGGCATCAATCCCTACACGGACTGCCTCAGTCGCAGTAGTCGCATCCAGATGACCTACGACTTTCAGCCCGTGCTTGTGCGCCTCTTCGATAGCAGCGCGGATGAGTTCTGGTGGCATCCTGGCGTAGACCTTTATGTAATCAACTCCGATCTTGGCTTGTCGCCGTACCTCGGCGCGGACATCCTCGGCGCTCTTTTCTACGCCCCAGTTAATCGGCTCACCTGCCGTGAAGATGCGCGGCCCCGTTGTCTTGCCACCGCGCACATTATCCCGTAGGACAACGGCTTCCGTTGATGGCGCCGCTGGGTTTCTCACCGTGGTGATCCCATGAGCAAGTAGGATTTTCAGAATCCGCTCCGTCGTATCCCTGTCATACCCGGCAAATCTATTTGGATCGCGGAGAAAAGTTACGTGCGCATGCAGATCGAACAGGCCAGGGATCACATACCGACCCTTGCCAGGAATGATTTTGGCAGCGCGGGAGTATCGTATCTTATCCTTTGGCCCAATCTCGCGTATGCGATCTCCCTCAATAACAATTACGGCGTGGGGCTGCGGCTTTGCCCCCGTGCCATCAATAACAGTCACATCCTCAAGGACTAAGATATTCGGCTCTTCGATACTCTGAGTGCGTTCTTCTTGTTCTATAGTGCACTCTGCCATTGTGAAACTCAGCAGAATGGCTAGGGTCAGTTGATATATTTTCAGTCTCATACCTGAATTATAGCCGCCCAACGCCCGGCATCACCCGCCGCGGACACAACGCCGAAACCATCCAAGTTCACGATAAAAGGGGCGCTGATTCGCGGTCGGGTGCATGCCGTTGGGCCGCGTGCCCGGCTGCCGGTTCACTGCACGTGTCCCTCCCAGGAGGCGCGCATTTTCTCCAAGGACTTGAGGATGTCGTTGATCCGGTCCCTCTTCGCAAACGGGGTGCGGAAGAACCGCTCAACGATCGCATTGAACAACGCCGGGTCGTCGAAGGGCACCATATGCGTCGCGTTCGGGAAGATGGCCAACTGGCTGTTGGGGATGTGGTGGTAGATGTCCACGGTATGCTCGTCGCGGATGATGTCGTGATCGCCCGCCAGCACCAGCGTGGGCGCGGTGATGGCTTCGAGCGCCTTCAACTCGATGTGGGGCTCGTCGAGCAGCAGTTGAGTCACCTTTGTTTGGCGCCGGCCCTGTGGCGTGTCTCTTTCGGCGGCGGGGATCGCTGCAATCATCGACTTGATCACGGCGATGACCTCAGGATGCAGGGCGTCCTCGCTCGGATTGAGGTTGGCCGCCATCGCGGCGATCTTCTTCACTTTCGCCGGGTGCCGGATCGCGAGCAGTAAAGCCTGGATGGCTCCGTCACTCCACCCCAACACATTCACCGGCACGGTCTTCAGGTGATCGAGCAGAGCCGCAAGGTCGTCAGTCATCTTCTCGTAGGTGAGCTTGTCCGGAGTGTCGCCGGATCTCCCCTGATCCCGGCTGTCCATGGCGATCACCTTGTAGCGCTTGCGGAAGTGAGCGATCTGGGCGCTGAGGTCGGCGATGCTGCCGCCGTTGCCGTGCACCAGCAGAAGGGGCTCCCCCCTACCATAGACCTCGTAGTAGAGGAGCTGAGGGGCGGCGCACACCACCTGATTACCACGCAAGTCTCGCGCATGAAAGCCGCGCTATTCGCCGTTCCCTCCAGCGATTCGTTAGACGGCGTATTCGTATCGAGATAACGCTTGCCTCTACATTTATCACCAATCAAGAATTATAGATTTGAGCTATCTTGCCGTCCTTCATTACCTTGAAGGAAATCCAATAGGGATTGCCGCCTAAACCTATCCTGTAACGTAAAAGGTAAGTATCGCCCGCGTCTTCGCGGCCTGAAAAAGTAAAAGAAGTCAACGCGCCTTGATACGCAATCCATTGCCAAAACCCTTTCCCGGTGTAAGTCTTCAGAAAGACGCGCATCGAGGGCGTAAATAAAGCGGGGTCGTGTTTGCCGTTTAGCAGATTGGACATTACTTCCTTCAGCCTCAGCGTGGTCTTCGGGTCGGGGTCTGTTTTTCCTTCCGGTCTATTCAGAGCCGGAACGTAAATTCCGGCAATATCAATGGCAAACTGGTCAAGTAATTTGTCGGCGTGATTACTCAGAATAATGACCGTCAATTTGTCGTCCATAAATCGGTAGATGACCGACGAAAAGCCGGGCGTGCCGCCCGTGTGCTGAACGAGGCGACGACTGTGATAGTTATCTATGAACCAGCCGAAGCCGTAATCAAACGATGCCAACGCTCCGTCATTGGTTTTGGCAGGAGTCCACATCTGATCGAGCGTTGATTTTCTTAGCAGTGTTTCGGTGTAAAGCGCGGCATCCCACCTCGCCATATCTTCGACGGTGGACAAAATACTGCCTGCGGAGAAGGCTATGAATGGAAGTAAAACGGGACGGTTTTCAAATTTATTATTCACCCACTCGTAGCCGGAAGCGCGATTCGGAACAATCTGACGTGTGTCTGTGTTGCGAGTGGCGTTCATGCCGAGCGCCTTGAAAATTCGTTCGTCCAGAAACTGCCAAAAATCTTTGCCGCTCGCTTTTTCGACGATTATTCCGAGGAGATAATAACCCGTATTGTCATACGCCCACGTTTGGCCCGGTTGGAACTCCGACGGCAGTCTGTAGAACTCTTTGAGCAGTTCATCCCGCGCCGGAAAGTTCTTTGAAGTGATGCTGGTTTTGAAAATATCGAGATAACCCGGCACGGCGACGTGATTCTGGATGCCAGACGTATGGCTGAGAAGATGCCGGACGGTGATGCGATTCCATGCTTGCGGCGCGTCCGGGAAATACTTCGTGATTTTATCGTCTAGACTGACTTTGCCTTCCTCGACCAGCATCATCACGGCAGCGGCGGTGAACTGTTTTGTCATCGAGCCGATTTCGTAAACGGTTTTTGGTGTGGCGGCGGAATTCGCTTCGATGTTAGCCAGCCCATAGCCTTTCGCCTTGACAATCCGCCCGTCGCGGACGACCGCCAGCGAAATGCCGGGAATGTGCAGATTACGCATCTGCGTTTCGATATAGCTATCAACCTCATCGCCGCTTGCCGAAACCGACGCACAGAAGATTAGCATTAGGCGAACGCAATTATCGTATGGTTATATCTCATCGCATTCTCCAGAGATTCGGTTCCGCAAGATTCAAAAGCCGTCTAACGCCCGGCATCACCCGCGCGCCGCCGACTTCGATGGTGAGAGGCCCGCTGATTGCGCGTCGGGTGCATGCCGTCAGTTAGGCTGCGCTCGACCAGCACTACCTCTTCACCAGCGGATTCTTCCCGACTTCCTGATAGGTGAATTTATCATCCGGAAAGATGGCAACCAAGTTGAAGATATTATCTCCAGCATTGATAAAGGTATGGTGAAAGCCTGCCGGCACTCTTGCCACATATGGCGCTTGGACGGTGAAGACCCGCCTTTCATTCGTCGCCGGATTTACGATCCAGTACGTGGCTTTACCTTTAAGTAATACATGTGCCTCCTCGGTCTCATGCGTATGCAGGGGCGGCCCGCCTCCGGGATGTGTCTCCGTTAGAATCAAAGACAACTGCTTGAAGCCATGCTCTTTACCTACCATCATGTGACCGAACTCTCCGGGAACGTCGTAGAAACTCCGCATCTGTTCAAGTTTGATAATGTAATCGTCAGGCGTAGGAGGCTTTTCAGGGGAACGCTCGTAGCTCTCCTTGGGCAACTCTTTACGTGGAGTCTTTTTTTGTAGGTGGGCGGGTGTAGCCAACAGGAGAATTAAGCATAAGCAGGCAAAGGCAAAAATCTTTTTCATAGATATTCTCCTTCGAGGTCAAGAGCTTTGCTGCAATCCGCTTATATTTGAGTTTTAGCAGCCAGTCAACAGGAAGCAGCCTAACGCTGGCCTTCAGCTGCGGCGCGCGATCGGCATTCAAGCGGCGCGGAAAAAGATTTTTTGAGAAGCATGCTATCGCGCCGTCAGCTGCAAGGCTTTGTTCGGTGTCGCCGATGGTAAGGACTAGGCCGCACGCCTTAGAGATTTTTCGACCGCTGGCGGAAGCTCGACGAAAACGAACCAAGCTCCTGGATAAAGATAATCTTCACCACTTTCATCGATGATGCGAAGGTCTCCATCGCTAGCCGCATCCTCATCAGGAATAACGCGATAGATTTTGTGGAGCTCCAACGAGGCCGGATAGTCGGCGTTATTGACGCAGACCGCGAATTTAAAGGCAGGTTTTTTCTGACTCATGGCTTTAATCAAGATACCGCTTACGTTTGACTTCCTTTCGGCCGACGCCGTGAGCTTCATACCAATGTAATTCGGCAAGCCGTATTCTACCGCTCCGAAGCCGCACTTTGGCTATTCCTTTCAGCTTTCGCCAGCGACCCTTTCCATACGTTCTTCGCAACCTCGAAACATCTCTAATTTTGCTGCTGATAGCAATGATTTCAATATCGCTTTATGAAAGGGCGTCAAGGAAAAAAAACACTTCTACTTGCTGACCGTCTTTTCTTGACTGCCAGCCCCACAACGTTACCCGTAAGCTCTTCAACTTGTACCGGTAGATCTTCTTACTTTAGCCACCACTCGCCCACGAAGTAAGAGGTCCTTTGGAGCAACCCTCGATCTGACGTTCCTGGAAAGGGAAGCGCCGACCATTGTTTTATCTGAGACTTCGACTCAACTCGAGTCTTCGCCTACTGCTATCTCAGGTCGTGCCGGGGGGCATACAGTTAGGCTTGGTCCTTAGGTGCGGCCTGGTGCGACTCGCTACTCATGTGACACAACGGCATTTGATACTTCCCCCGAACCTGTGCTGAATCTCTTCCTGCAGGGAGGTGGCTTTTCTTTGATCCGCCGGCTGGAGTCTGAGCTCGCTTTAAACTGCCTTCCTCAGGATCCTTGTGATTTGGGTTACAGGCCACCACTCGCCTGACCAGTGGTTCAACGATGTCGTAGAGCCAGGCAGCATGGTTGCCTTCTTCAAAAGTGAGATGAATTTCTCCGCCCAGGTTCCGGAAGAAATCTCTGACCGCCTCGGTCGAAGTCTCGATCACCGTGCGAGTTATGAGTTTGCCGTGCGCATCGAGGACGGCAATGGCGATCGTTACCTTGTGGACATCCAATCCGACGTAGTACTTTCGCAAAGGGCTCTCCTTATCGATGGAAAACTTAGAGTCGCAACAACTCCAAGCTACCACTTGAGGGGCGCCCTTTCATATATCAGTTATGCCGCCCGTAGAAACAACCGGATAGGCCGCCCGTAGAAACAACCGGAGGCACCTTCGTTGTACGAATCTTCCAGAGCACCATTCAAGCTTTACGCCTTTTCAAGGCGGTAATTATGATAGTGTAGAAAGATAAAGAGGCCCCGACTAAACAGGGGGAGGCAGTCATGCACACCACAAATAATTCTACAAAGCGGGCGCTCGATGATGAGCGGAGTGAAGTCCTCCAGCAGCTTGAAGATTGGCTCGAAACACCAATGCTTGTGCTTGGCTTCGTGTGGCTGGCACTTTTGGTGATTGAGCTTACATGGGGCCTTAGCCCGCTTCTCGAAACTATCGGCACGGTCATCTGGATTATTTTTATCATAGACTTCGCTGTAAAATTTACTCTCGCGCCACACAAACTCGCTTACCTCAAGAGCAACTGGTTGACGGCCATTGCGCTGGCGGTGCCCGCGCTACGTGTCTTTCGCATCGCGCGCGTCATACGGCTGCTGCGTGTTGCTCGCGCCGCTCGCGGTTTGCGACTGGTGCGTGTCATTACCTCGCTTAATCGTGGGATGAAGGCGCTCGGCGCAAGCATGGGACGGCGCGGCTTCGGCTATGTCATTGCGCTCACGGCGGTCGTGACGTTATCCGGGGCAGCAGGGATGTATGCTTTGGAGAACGAAATTCCCGGCGGACTGAACTCTTACGGGATGGCGTTATGGTGGACGGCGATGTTGATGACTTCAATAGGTTCGGAATATTGGCCGCAAACGGCAGAAGGGCGCGTGTTGTGCTTTCTCCTTTCGCTCTACGGTTTTGCTGTCTTCGGGTATGTGACAGCAACTTTAGCGACTTTCTTCATCGGACGGGACGCAGAAGATCAGGAGGCGGAGATAGCGAGCGCTCAGTCTATCAAAGAACTGCGTGCTGAGATTGCAGCGTTGCGCGAGGAGATGCGCCTATTACTAAGTGACAATAAGAAAGGGTTAGAGCAATGAGCACTTCTCTGGTCAGCAAACGGTAAACTGTAAGCGGCATAACGCCCGCCATCAGCCGCCGCGCACACAACTGCGATACGGCCAAGTCTCGCGGATGAAAGCAACGCTATTCGCGGTCGGCTGCATGGCGTTGTTATACGGCGGCCCGCGGATGACGCTCGATCCGCCACATCCGCGCCGCCAAGTAGGCTGAGAGTGCGAGCAACAACGGTGCCGTGACTACGCCGGGTAAGTATGCGCCCCGCATCAAGGCTACGACAGGGTGACCAATGCCGTTGCCGAATTCGATGAGCAGCCAAAGCCAGACCCATCCCTCAGCCGAGCGATGCCCCACCCGAATGCGGGCTATGTAACACCACAGCCCGAAGAGGACGAGCGCGGCGTTGGCGATGACAAAACCTACGGCTAGGTCGTCGCTCACGAGGCTGCTGACGAGCCGCGCCGGAGCGAACACATCATAGAGCCGGAAGGCGTACTCCTCGACCGAATGCGCCGCCTGCGCCAAGATGAGAGCCAAGAAGGCGAGGTGGCTGCGACTATCCATAGGCCTCTCTAGCCGTATAACGCCCGAATTCAGCCGCCCGCGCCACGCGACCACGCAAGCAGCAGGGAACGCGACAACCTTGATGAAAGCCAAGCTGGCGCGGGTCGGCTGGAATGAGTTGTTCGGCGGCGCGGTCGGTGGAATGCGACACTCCCGCTCACTACGCTCAATGTTAGAGAGAAGGTGGTAGATACACTTTTTCACCCTGCGGATCATAACAAGCTGGGTCGTGTTTTCCGCCAGCTTCACCACACATGTCTCGACCTCTTCAACCCCCGACCATGCCATGCACATAACAACAGCACCATCGGAAGCATCTATTTCTACGCTCCACAGACAATTATCAATTCATCACCGGAATAGCTATCAATGTTTGAATGTTTCCCAACCAGCTCCTAATAAAAGGCGTCAATCTTTTCGCCTGGCTAGAGAATTTCATAATTCTCCTCACGCCATTCGCCAGAGAGTTCCGCCGCTTCTTCATAACTAACACAATTCTCGGAATATAAAGGACAGCTAGAGCACACGCGGACGATGAGAAGCTCGAAGAGACGCGCTTGGAGATCAGCAAACGATACGAGATCACAATCCTTGCTTGAGATCACAACAGCTCAAGATCATGTGCATTTCCTCATCCAGCCAGTGCCGCTCTACAGTCTCGGGTGGGTCGTGGAAATCATTCCACAGCTCCCCTCCGTCATGATTCGCGCCAACTCGAAACACTTGCCTTCGCCGATGAGCGAAACAGCCGGTTCGAGTAAAGCTGAATCATCCAGAAGAGGTTAGCGCCTAAAGCCGCGACGAAAAGCACGAGAGGCAACGCTCCGAGCACGGTGAGAATGAAAAGATAATATGGCAGCACCGGACGCTTGATGACAAAGTACGTCGTGCGACCGAAGCGATAAATCGGATTTTGTTTGTTCGCCTCAAACGTTCGATGGGCTTGACCGGCAAGTTGGCTCGGATTTTTGGCGAATTCTTTGCGCTGGTAACTGAGCGTAAAAAAACTGACGAGTGTGCCAAAGAGCAGCGCGCCGCCGAGCGTGAGATAAATCGGATTTCCCGTCGCGCCGTAAAGCCCGCCGGTGAGGCCCACGGCGAAAGAGAAATAGAAAATAAAATCGCACCCCTGCTCGAAGTAACAGCCGAAAGCCGACTCCATTGATTTCAAACGCGCGATGCTCCCGTCTACGTGGTCAAAGAGGGCGGAGACGTAAGAGAGAATCGCGCCCACGACGGAGTAAAAATAGCCGCCTTGAAAAAATGAATACCCGGCGGCGAGACTGACGAAGACGCCGCCGACCGAGATCATGTTCGGCGTAACGGGTGTGTGAAGTAAAAGTTTGATGAACGGCAGCGCGACTTTCTTGTTCCATCTAGCATGAATGCCATCTGTCTCTTTCCAGATGTAGCGAATGATTCTGTTCCCCGCATGGCGCACGTCTTGGCGCGTCTCAATTGGTTGGACGAAGCCGTTGCCGATGTCGAAACGTGCGGCCTCATTTCGTCCGACGAGCGAACGCACGTACTTTGATCTTTCTTCGGCGGTGAGCTTGAAAACTCGCTCTAGCGTTTGGCGATTGAAGACATATGCGCCCGTGTCGCGGCCAAAGTCTTCCGCGGCCAAAGCGGTCTCGTTCCCGATCAATTGGCCGTCATAAATTGTGTAACGTCGTTCGGCGGCGGGCGGGGCATCGGGCGGTTTGAAATCAACACTGATGATCGCACGGTCACCGTTCAACCGCGCGGCGCGAAGCGCGGACAATAAACCAAAATCATAGAGCCGGTCGGCAGTCAGCAGAATCGCGCTGTCATCATGCCCTTGAAGGGCGTCGGTTTGCCAACCGGTTTCACTCATGGAAACGGGCATGATTGAGAGCTTCTTTTCGCGCAAACCTTCTTCGATTTGCGCGTGCGGTCTAGTCAACACGACGACAACTTTGCTGACTTCGGCGCGGCGCGCGTCGAGGATGATGCGCGTCAAAAGCGGGACGCCGCTAATTTTGACGAGCGAAAGCGGAGTGCCGTCGAGCATCCTGTCTGCATCAACTAAGATGATAGCCTTGCGGGTCATGAAAGACCGTCCTCAAAAAAAGATGAATGCCTTAAGCGAGTATCTCCGCGCCTTCGTCGTTGTCTTCGTAAGCGGCAAGGGCTTTGGCATTGCGGCGGAGCAAAATCAAAAGAGCGACTAAACCGTAGGCCGCCCACGCAAGCGTGCGAATCTTTTCAATGAGCGCAAGCGCGATGCCGGTCGAGGCCCCCAAACCGATCGCGCGTAGCAACAGAGCGTTTCCGCCTTCAGACACACCGACCTGTCCGGGCACGAAGAAGAACGCCGTGTTAATCAATTTGCTCGCCGCTTCAATAACGAACGCGGTGAGCAAACTTGCCTCGACGCCCATGAAACGGAGAATCAGATAGACCTCAAAGATGCTGACGGCGTGCGAAGCAAGCTCAAGCATGAGGACGTAGGGGAATGCGCGCTCGCGTTGATTGTAAAAATTGCAGATGCTCTCTTCGATGCGCTCGACGCTCGACGCCTTTTCGGCGAACCAGCGTCGCCCGGTCAAACGCGCGAGGCGATTCATCGCGCGCGCGAGCACGAAATATCGCCGGGCGATACCGCGCGAAATCAAAAAGACCGCGAATAAAACGGACGCGCTGATGACAACGGCGGCGGTTCGCAGGTTGTTGTCCAAAGTCACGTTGGCGAGTACGAAGATCAAACCTGCGATGATCACGACGACGGCGGCGAGCGTGTACGTTAAACTTTCAATGATCACGGACGAAAGACCGTGCGCGAGCGGCAGGTGCCTTTTAATCAACGCCGCTTTCGCCGGTTCGCCGAGGAGCGGGCCGGTGAAACTGAGGTAGCGAATCGCTTCACCCGCGAGTCGCACGTTGAAAAGCTTGAAGAGCGAGACGCGGCGGCGGTGGTCAACCTCAAAACACTTCTTCCATGCCGCCGCACGCAACAGATGGCGCATGCCCGACACAAGCATTAAGACGATGAAGGCCGCGCCGACGAGCCGGACGGAATGAAGAATCTGGCCGACGCCGATGTTGTAAATCAGATAGGCGAACAGCGCGAGGCCGAGGACAAGGGAGACGGCCTGCAGGCGCTTCATGTACTTCATCTGCGTAGTTCTTAAAGTCATGCCGCCCCGGCGAGCAAAGGAAAAATCTGTTCGCGCGCCACCGCCAATTCTTCCGCGACATCAATCTCGATCCACGCCAAGCCTTCCGTGAAACAGGCCGCGACCGGAAAACCGTCAGCGATCATGCGCTCAATCGCCGCCGTGAAATACAGATTCGTTTCGCCCGCTTCAACTAATTTTTCGGTTTCGGCCATCACGCGCCGTCCGCCCGCGACGGAGAATTTCGCCAGACCGAGAAATGTCCCCGACGCTTCATTCATCGAAAGATGCTTGCCAACTTCCTTGACGCGGGAGCCTACAGTCTTTAACTTCATCGTTTCATCCAAAACCGCGCGGTCGGCGACGAGGCACACATCGTCCGTCGCCCTCGCCCCCGCGCGGAGAATCTCAGGGTGGAAGAGAACGTCTGCGTGCATACACAGAAAATCTTCGCCTTCAATCTGTTCGCGCGCCGTCCACAGCGAATATAGATTATTCGTTCCGGCAAAACGCGCGTTGTGCGCGAACCTGACGGCGAACGGATAACCTGCTTTTAAATCTTCGACTCTTCCGGTAATGAGATGAGAGAGATAGCCCGTGACGATGACGACTTCTGTGACGCCACACGTTGCGAGCGCGTCGAGTTGATGCTCGATGAGTGTCTGGTCGCCGACTTCGAGCAGACACTTCGGCTGATCAATCGTTAAAGGGTAGAGTCGCGTCGAACTACCCGCCGCTAAAATTACGGCTTTCAATACAATTTGCCTCCGAACTTGAAATCTCCGATCTAGAACTGAAATTTCACATTTGTGATTCCAAGTGATGCTCACCCGCCCGGCGCGCTTTAATTCCCTGCAACTGCGTCTTGTTCTTGCGCGCCTGAAACGCCCGTCGTTGCCGCCGCACCGCACGCAGTCATAAATCTAATGAGTATTTCTCGCGGCTCGTAAGCAATTCGCGGCGTGTTTTTTTCGTTGCCCGGCTCGACGTGAATGACGCGCAGGTTATGACCCAGGCTTGGGAAATCAACGGCGTGCGAGCAGGTCGATTGGCTGCCCGTCGAAGCGTAGGTCGCGTTGTCTAAAATGTAATGCGCGAGGTTCGGCAACTTCAAGAACTTCGCGACGGCCAGACTTCCCAAACTCATCAACGCCGCGCCGTCGCCGTCCAACACGATCACCTTTCTGTCCGTGTTCATCGCAACGCCGATGCCGATGGGCAAAGCGCAGCCCATGCTTCCGCACATGTAGAAATTTTCCGCGCGGTCGCGCACGACGTAAAGCTCACGGCTAATCATGCCCGGTCGTGGCGATGACAAGCTCGTCCGTCACGGATTCCATGATCTCGCGGATCGCTTCGATTCTTCTCATTTCGCCGGCCAGCCTTTCCACGAGGCGGCGACATTCGAGCGCGCGTCGTTCTCCGACATGTCGAAGCGCCGTAGGGTTTAAGCAGAGACGTGATCGGGTTGACTAAATGTCCGAGGCCGGAGCTTTGCAAATAGACGAGGATGCGAGACGCTCTTTGCGCCGTTCCTGTCGCCGTTCCCGCTCGCGGCGGGCGAGGTGTCCTTCGCGTGGTCAACGACAAGCGTGATATCGGCTTCGCTCTTTAAGAGCTTTTCCAGAATGCTGTCGTCAAACAGGATGTCGCCGTAGAGCGCGACGACGCGCCCGCGCAACACTTCTTCGGCGCAGAAGAGTGAGGCGAGCGTGTTCGTCTCGGCGTGGCGGTCGTTATCGAAAAAGCGCACGTCGGGCAGAGGCGCGATTTTCTCTTTCATGTAGCCGCGCACGATCGCGATGTTACGGATACGCGCAGCGTGCAGCGTCTCAATCTGTCGTTGCAAAATCGTCTTGCCTCTGATTTCCAAAAGCGACTTCGGACGATCTGCGATTAAAGGCATGAGTTCATCCTCAAACCCCCTTGCCCGCCGCCACGACCACCGCCGTCACCGCGCGCGCGCCGGTCGGCAGATACTCCGCTTCGTTCGCTTGCAGATTGTCAACGCCCATCAAACGATAAACTTCCGTCAGCGGGGCGATGCGCCCGTCAATCGCCGACGCGCGACCCGCTCGGCGAAGCTCGGCCAGAGTCTCTTGCACGTTCTTAATCGCCGCGCGCAGGCCGTGATTCGCAAAAATAATCATCTTGAATCCGGCGGCGGCCAGTTCTTCGACGCTCGCCGTGTTGTAGGTCGTGGGCACGCAGACGAGCGGCGTCCGTGACTCCCAGCGTTCGGCGAACATTAAAACCTCTTGTGGCGAAGATTGCTTCGAGTGAATCAAAATCAAATCCGCGCCGGCTTTGGCGTAAGCGCGCCCGCGCCGCAACGCTTCGTCCATGCCCCAACCGGCGTTGAGCGCTTCGGTGCGCGCGATGATGACGAAATCCTTGTCGTGTCGCGCGTGCTTGGCGGCGCGAATCTTGCCCACAAATTCGTCAACGGATTCCAGGCCGCGTTTGACGCCCGAATAAAAACTGCACCGTTTGGGAAACACGTTGTCTTCGATGCACACGCCCGCTATTCCGGCCTTTTCGTATTCTTCGACCATTCGCATCACGTTGATCGCGTTGCCGTAACCGTTGTCGCAATCGGCGACGACTGGAATGCTCGTACTGTCGTTTATGTTTTTAGTGAGCGTGAGATTTTCGGCCATCGTCAAAATGTTTGCGTCTGGGATAGCGTGCGCGCCGGAGATTTCAAAACTGCTTCCCCAGATGCCGTCGAATCCGGCTTCTTCGACGAGACGACCGCTCAAACCATTGTGCGCCCCGGCGATGACGATTGGTTTACCACCGGCTAGTAGTTCCCTTAGGTGTCTTGCTTTGCTCATGAAAATAAAAGTCATAAACCTCTCCAAGGTGGCAAATAGGAAGCCGCCGAACGCCCGGCATCACCCGCCGCGCACACACCCTGATGACGGCCAAGTCTCGCGCATGAAGGCAACGCTATTCGCGGACGGGTGAATGCCGTTGTTGGGCCGCCCCGGCAAGCTCATTGCTGCGCCCAGACGCTTCCATCCGAATACTCGACACGCTTTATGACAACCTGCTCAACCGGTGGTAAGTTGGCGGCTTCAGCACGCACGGCGTGCATCGGCCGTCTGACGTTCAGCCCGGAAATCTCCTTCTTTCCCCCTGGGTTGATTTTCACCTTACTCAAGAACTGATGGCGCGAGATAACGCTCCGGTTGAGGGGGTCGAGGAAGACGTACTCCCAACTTAGAGCTTTGATCTTCTTCGCCCCTTTATTTTCGACCCTCACCTTGTACATGAATCCGTAGAGGCCAGTGCCCAGCTCTTTCGGCCCTATGATGAAAGGGTCGGGCGCGCTTGGCAGGCTCCTCGTGCCGGAAGTTTCATCCTTGGAACCCTGACGACTCTTCTCCCGCCTTTCTCTAGCGGCGGCGTCATCAGTGGTGATCCGAGAACTGTTCCTTCTGGCCAAACGGTGTGAGTGGCTGAAGTATGGTGACCATCTCCACTCACTGACTGCTATACCAGGAGGGGCAGGCGGAAAAGCACTTTGGCCGGCTGTAATCACCGCAGGCGAAATGCTGAATAAGATCAAAAAAAAAGTTTCATAGCGAGTTCCTTTCAAATCACATTTCGGCAGGCGGCCCAACGCTCCGCTTCAGCGGCCGGGCGACAACTGCGCTAGCGGCAAGTTGTCGATGAGAGGCTCGCTAATCCCGTCCACTGCAAGCGCTTATAGGATTGTTGGGCCTCTGCGGTCAGATTCAACGAGGCTGCGGACTTTGCTTTTCTTGCAGCAACAACCGCAACGCATCATTCACGGCTTTAGCATCCGGAAATGCTGCGGCGACATCGGGATCGAGCAGCACTAGATTTGTTCCCTCACGATAGCGCTCAACATACTTACCGCGCACGCCACCTTTCATCTGAGAGAAATCATATTCCGGCCGCAAATCATCCTCTTCCTCTGATTCAACTTTCTTCATAAGACTTTCTTTCTCCATGTGTTGCCTCTCGAGCGCTGATGATACGCACTAACTCGCCACATCGGTATGCGCCACAACCAGAATTCTACCTCGCCCCGACGAGCCAATCATAACGAAGCGCTGCTCTTCTACTGAATGATCTGTATCGGGAAAGGCATTCGAGAGAGGATCACCAAAGACCGTTGTAGCTTCCTCGAAAGAGATACCATGCTTAACGAGATTACTCGCAGCTTTCCTCTCATTCCAAGCAAAGCGCACGCGAGGACTATAGCGGCTGTCTGTCCTTTTTTACCACTCAACCAGAGGCCCAACGCTTAATTGGGCTCGCGTTCAACTGTCGCTGCCATTCGATACCATGACACTCAACCTTCGAGTGTCCACCATCCTCCTCGCATGTTCTTTCAACTCCGCGGCCCAGCGCCCGGCATCACCCGCCGCGCACTCAACCCCGAAACCTTTCAAGTCTTGCGGATAAGAGCAACGCTATTCGCGGTCGGGTGCATGCCGTTGTTTAGGTGGCGGGTATCGTTACCTCACTCCTTCTCATTTCTTAGAAGAGTCTTTTCCAGCCAATACTTAAAATCAGTAGCACAACTGATCAACTTGCTCTCCGCGTCAGCTTTATCTGCCGGCGGCGTGACCCTTACTACCCACAGCTCTAGAGAAGATGTCTGTCGACTTATCGGCTGATCCGAGATAATTTCATACCTGCGATCATCCACT
This sequence comes from Acidobacteriota bacterium, assembly GCA_030859905.1. Taxonomy (GTDB): domain Bacteria; phylum Acidobacteriota; class Blastocatellia; order Pyrinomonadales; family Pyrinomonadaceae; genus PSRF01. The sequence goes on along the minus strand of JALZJF010000087.1, from coordinate 1,003 downwards.
TTGAAGGTAATCCGGTTACCATCTAACTTCCCGATCTTCTGAAAATCGTGACCAGCGAACGGCTCTACTGAAGCAACAAACCAGCCCTTCTTCGGAAGATGGAAGGCTAAAACCTGCCCACTACCACACTTGCCGCCCACTTCAATGACAGATTCACCATTTTCAGTAATTATCGTGTCTCCCAATTCAAGATAGATTCTCTCTTTGGAAGCGGATTGAAAAGCAGCCACCGATGAGAATAATGTTAGTAGCGTTAAGACAACCGAGAATTTCATATTCCCTCCTATTCACAAGTAATTTATCTCTACAATGACATAGCCACCTAACGCTGGCCTTCAGCTGCGGCGCGCGATCAGCATCCGAGCTGAAGAGAAAAGACTACTTGAGAAGCATGCTGTCGCGCCGTCAGCTGCAAGGTTTGTTGGATTGCGGCGCGTGGGTAGCGACGACACGCGCAAACTCTCTGAGATTCATTCGAGCGACTCGTCATCTTGCACCTGAACCCATCTTCGAGGTCATTGTTAGGGAAATTTCGACAAGGCTCGTAACCAATAACACGGCGATTAAGATTTTTAACGGATTAAAAATCCTTGCAACTAAGAAATACAGCCCAGCACTCGCGAAGGCAACATTGACAACCGCCACTGAGAGAAGACTCTTTCTAGACAGCCTCCGTTCTGACTCCGGCGCTGTGGCGGAGTTTCTGAAGAACGAAACTAACCTGGCGACTCCACCAAGAAGAAAGATGATCATGGAAAGACTTGCGAGCCAGATCATTTTTGATGTCTCTCGACCTGCGAATTTGCCCGAGCAATCCAACGCTGGCCTTCAGCTGCGGCGCGCGATCAGCATCCGAGCTGAGGGGAAAGAAGTTACTTGAGAAACATGCTATCGCGCCGTCAGCTGCAAGGCTTCGTTGGGCGGCACGGAGGCGATCAGGCCCGCATGAAAGCGCAACTTCTACATCGGGCAGCAGCGGCGGTCAGCGACCGCCGAGGATCAT
>JALZJF010000056.1 GCA_030859905.1 Acidobacteriota bacterium | reverse complement strand
TCGAGGCGGTGGAAAACAACTACTTTGGCGGGGACGTATCGGTAGCGGGCCTGCTTACGGGCGGCGATTTTCTCTCAGCTCGAGAACGGGTACGCGGAGACTTTGTAATCATTCCCAAGCACACGCTTAAGAGTGACGAGGAAATCATGCTTGACGGCCTGACCCTGGGGGCGTTGCGAGCGGAATTCGGATTACCGGTGCACCCCGCCGATCTTGATTCATTTGCTGGCCTTCTCTATCGGCAGGGAACGCAGCCAATCGCGCAATCATTAGACTTACACGCCTAGTACCTTTAGGAGAGTTCGCTGGAGTTTGAACATCGCTGTCACTAGAGAGAGAATGAATATTACGGACTTCCGATTTAAACGCAGTTTCTTTTCGTTCTTAGGTGCCGTTAGGCACGAGATGTTTATAGACCGGGAGCGAAGATTTGATTCTATCCAGCCCATTTATGGGCGTAACAGAACACATACATTGCGCTCCTGACGGAGCTAGGGAGCATTTCGTGCCTCGGAATCTATAAACATTGCGCCGCTACGCGGTGGGACGACAAGGCGCCTGTTCGCTTGTTGTCGGTCGCCAGTATATCCATTTCTGGTTGGCATTCGGTCTAGAAATGTCCAAACTTCAGGTTGATTTGTCTTCGGCGTGAGTTTGCATACCAGTCTTGTCGCCAAAGTTAACTACTCCTCCGATGACCACCTCCGAACCAGCCTTCGTGGCTTCCGCACCCTCCAGCAAAAAGATTCTCGATGTGGGCTGTGGCCGAAACAAATACCCTGGCGCGATCGGAATCGACTCAAATCCGCGCACGCAAGCTGATGTTATTCACGATCTTGGCAACGTGCCATACCCCTTTCAGGAGAACGAATTCGATGAAATCATCTGCCGGCACGTTATTGAGCACGTCCCCGACGTGATGGCTTTCGTTACCGAGCTCCACCGCCTTGCCAAGCCCGGTGGTCGAATAAAGATCGTCACCCCCCACTATTCAAATCCCGATTGGCCCACGGATCCGACCCATCGTAACCACCTCAACAGCTATTCCTTCACATGCTTCATGCCTGACCGGACTCCTTTCCCTTTCTATACCACGGTGGAGCTAAGACCGATTCGCACCTACGTAACCCTCGCTAACCTCTGGCGTGCGCTGGGTCTTGAGTTCATCGCCAACCTCGATCAGCGCTGGCCTTCTCTGCGTTTCACACGCAAGTTTTGGGAGTTTTATCTGAGCAGCATCTTTCGAGGTAAGGAACTCCACTTTGAGTTTGAGGTGATGAAGCAGAATCCCTAAACGCGAAAATCGAAGGCTATGACAGTCGCAGTTCTCTATTCATCTTCGCTTGACCTTGGGCTTTGATTTCATGTTGAGGGCGGCGCGAAAAACAGCTTCGCTACCCGGCAGGAGAATTCGGGAAGCAATGGGGATTCCAACAGGTCTTCTGCGTAGAGCGTGGCTTTCAGCTTCAGGGCGGCGTTTTCCCGAGCGTGCACTTCGACGAACTGCTGCGTCCAACTCACAATCCAGTACTCTTGCACACCGCGCCGCGAGTAGAGTTTGAGTTTGGCGTCCCGGTCGCGGTATTCATTCGCCTTGCCGGGGGAAAGTACTTCCATGACCAACTCGGGCGCGGCGCGCAAATGACCCGCTGCGTCAGCCGCTTGGGCAAGCCGTTTTCGGCTGATCCAAACAACGTCGGGCGCCACATCATCATCTTCCGCGAAAATCAAACCGGGTGCGATGAGGACAATTCCCATGTGGCTCTTCTCGCTCCACTCAGCGAGAAAACGGACTAGGGCAGTACACGTGTACTGGTGCTCATAGCCTGGCTGTCGAGACACGTAGAGTTCTCCATCGATGATTTCGTAACGCTTGCCGTCCTCCGGCAACACTTCCAGGTCGGCGGAAGTAAACTTCTGGGTAATCGAAGTGTTGTTTTCCATGCTTTCTACTCCTCGGCCACGCCGTTGAAGCCGGGTTGCCCTGTGGTTTTGACCTCCTCACGCTGGTACCGCGAGGTTCCTGGCGGGAATTTAGTAATTGCCGTGACGCCGTTGAGATTGTTGCTGATGCATTAAAAATCCTCTTGCCAATTGCGGCAATTCTAACACAAAGCACTAATCCGCAGCGGCTTGGCCGGTTAAGTCAACATAGCGGTTAACTGTTTAGAGAAACAACGCCAACCTATCGCTTGGTTCGTCATACTCTATGATCTCGAGGGATCAGCACTGGCCGTCCCTGCGTTTCACACGCGAGTTTTGGGAGTTTGAAGGACGACTTAGAAAGGACCAGTCGGCTGTCACCGAAACAAGCCGTCTATAACTCAGACGCCCATGTCACATTCATGGATTTGCATTCTGATCCAAATTATCGCAATTTCCACCTCCCTAATTCACTACCAGGCCGCCGAAACTTCAGCATTTTTCAAGATCCTGAGTTAGGGTCTCTTCCGGCATAATTGTTGCAACTCCCGCAATGTTGTTGCACCTGGCGATTATCAAGTTGGAACCAGGCGAGGACACGCGCACCAGCCCCGTACAACATCTCTCTTTAGATCTCAGGAGGAAATAAGATGCGAAGTAATTTTCTTGCTTTCAAGCTGTGGCTAGGCCTTGCCGTAGCGATGTTCGGTATCTTGTCCGTGCCAGTGCCCACGCACGCGCAGATAACCCGTGGCTCCATTGCGGGTACCGTTCGCGACGAATCGGGTGCGGTCGTTGCCGGCGCCGAGGTCAAAGTGATTGCACCGGGCACTAACGTCACAAGAAGCGCGACCGCCGACGGGTCGGGCTTTTACCGTGTGGGCGCGCTCGATCCGGGCACATACACAGTTGTTGTCGAGAGGGCCGGTTTCTCTAGAGCCGAGAACCGCGAAGTTGTAGTCAACGCTTCGCTCGAGACCACTATCGACGCTCAACTCAAAGTAGGTAACGTGACGGAATCGGTTGACGTTACGGCTTCTACTGAGGGCGCCGCACTCAACAAAACCAATGCGACCCTCGGACTAAGTATCAGCACCCGGCAAGGCCAAGAACTCCCCCTTGGAGCAGGTCGTGATGTAAATAATCTGGCGCTGCTCGCGCCTAATGCCTTCCCCGCCCCCGGCTCGACCGGCATCTCGGTGAACGGACAGAGGGCACGCAACAACAACTTCACGATTGACGGGACGGACAACAACGATATCAGTGTCACTCTTTCCACCGTTTCTATTATCCCTGAAGCAGTCGCCGAGTTTCAGGTCCAGACCAACGCTTATAGCGTTGAGTTTGGGCGCAACTCAGGCGCACAGATAAACGTCATCACCCGCTCAGGAACCAACGACTACCACGGCGACCTGTTCCACTATTATCGCGGAAGCAGGCTCAATGCTCTGGATAACATTGAGAAGGGACGGGGTCAGACGCGGCCCTCGCGCTTTGTTCGTAACCAGTATGGCTTCGCCGTCGGCGGTCCGGTTCACCTGCCGCGCTTCGGCGAGGGTGGTCGCTCTATCATCAGCGGGAAGGATCGGACGTTCTTCTTCGTCGCATACCAGGAAGATCTCCAACGCTCCGGGGCGACTCTGGGCGCTCAAATTAGAATTCCGACGCCAACTGGTTTTGCGGCGCTCAATACCGTGCCCTTGAGAGCGGGCCAGTCGGCTGGGAGCCGTCAGGCGGTGCTCAATTCGCTGTCGTTCCTGAACCAGATTTACGGCCAGAATCCGGCTTTTCGCACCGTCAACCTAACTTCTGCGGTCATTAACGGCGTTCCGATTGAAACCGGTCTCGTCACAGTTCCGCGCGTGAGCCCGACAGATGGGTTCAACTTCCTGATGCGCTTCGACCACAGGTTTAGTGACAGCGACAACCTAACCTTCCGCTACACTCGTGACGCTGCGTACAGCGGCAATGTAACCAGCAACACACAATTTGGTCCCATCTTCTCGGCCAGGCAGGACATCATTGACCAGAACATGGCAATCAGCGAGACTCACGTCTTCGGGCCGAAAGTGGTCAACGAATTCCGTGGCTCCTACGTCCGCCGGAACCTCAGTTTCCCTGAAAACGACCCGGTCACGCCGACCACGACCATCGGTGGGTTCTTCACCATTGGCGGCCTTGCTAACTTCCCGCAGGGGCGCATCCAAAACAGCTACCAGTTCTCAGATACTCTGAGCCTTCTAACCGGCCGTCACTCGCTCAAGGTGGGATTCGACATCCGACATATCCACCTGTTCAACCAGGCGGCGTTCAACACTAAGGGAACTTTTTCCTTCTCCAATCTAGCCAGCTTCGTGAACAACACGGGCACAGCTTTCGAGCAGGCGCTACAGGTTTCCTCCTTTGATGCACGGCAGTGGCAGCAGTATTATTTTGTGCAGGACGACGTGCGCGTCACGCCGAACTTTACTCTGAACCTCGGCCTCAGGTATGAGACCGCGAACAATCCGTTCGGCTTCTTTGGCGCGACGGACGCCCAATCGCTGGCGGCGCTCGTTCCAGGGCCGGTCCCAAGAGACAATAACAACTTCGCTCCAGCCATTGGCTTCAACTACAGCCCGCGTAGAACAGGAGATGGGTTCTTCGACAGGCTGATTGGGGATGGGGAAACCGTGCTTCGCGGCGGCTACCGCAAGAATTACGACATCCTGTTCTACAACATCCTGACGGTCAACGCCTCAAACTTCCCTCGCGTTGTGACGGGTCGGGCCGACAATCCCGTCGACGTTTTCCCGAGCATTGCGCCGGTGACGGGAGCACCTGTCTTCAACCCGCTGGCGACATACGTCAACAGCCCCGTGGATCTGAAGTCCCCCGAATCGCACATTTACAGCCTCACCATGCAGCGTGAATTTGCCCGCAATTACGTGCTTGAATTCGGCTACACCGGAAGCACCTCGCGCAACCAGGTCAATCAGTTGCAGGGGAACAACGCAACCCTGACCGAAGCGCAGGCCGCAACCGTCCGAACGACTGGAAACACGCTCTCGATTCCCTCCGTTCAATTGCGGCGCCAGTCTCCGCAGTTCGGTTCGCGCATCCTGATTGGGAGCACGGCGAAGGCAAACTATAATGCGGGCTTCCTTTCTTTTAATCGTAGGCTAGGCGGCGACGGCATCCTTCGCAATGTGCAATTAGGCGTCGCTTACACCTTCGGCAAACTCATGAGCGACAACGACGAGTCGCTGGGCGTCGGAGCCATCACTGCCGGTTCGCCGCAGGTTCCACAAGACTTCGCCAACTATGCGGCAGAGTGGAGCGTGTCGGTCTTTGACCGCACTCATCGAATTGTTACCAACTACCTTTACGAGGTACCGACTCCCGGATTCGCGGCGAGCAACGGCTTCCTCAAACGGGTCTTTGGCGGGTGGCAAATCGCCGGTATTACTTCTGGCACATCGGGCCAGCCGTTCACCATTCTGACGGGGATAGACACCAACGGTAACGGCGCGGGCGGTGACCGGCCTGATATTAATCCGGCCGCGCCTCTCATTCTTGACCCGGTGACAAATAGCTTGCGCACCTTCACCGCCCCGGGCCGCTTCATTGTGCCGCGCAACGCCGCGGGAGCAGTTCTACTCTTCAGCATGGCCAATGGTGGCGGCAACCTGGGCAAGAACACGCTACGTGCTCCCAGCAACTTCAACACTAACCTGAGCGTCGCGAAGCGGTTCTACATCGACGAAATCCGTCGCTTCACCATCCGCGCCGACTTCGTTAACGCTTTCAATCAGGATAACTACGGCATACCGGTCAATAACTTGAACAGCAACGACTTCGGTCGGAACCTCAACAACTGGGGTAACCGCACGATCACGGTCGGCGGGAAGTTTACCTTCTGAGGTTCACCTTACCAGTGTGAAGGCTATGTATTTTGTAGACTTTCGCTGTACAACATCCGGGAGGGCGCCTAGCAAAGGCGCCCTCGTTTTTCTACCAAGGGCTAATCCGCTTATCGCCCTACTCTGTTTGTTATTCAGGCGCCTCACCAGGTCAACATTTTCATGTAAAGGGGGCACGGAAAATGAAAGCGCGGGCGCTTCTGCTTTCAATGTTAATTCTGGGTATGGCAAGCCCTGCCGCCATTACACAAGATGCCGGTGGTGGCCTCGTGGTTCTCAAATTTAGGTGGGACAAGGAAAGGATAATGCCGAGAGCTTCGGTATCTTCGCTGGCTTCTCAGGATGAGTTGATTCGGCAATCACAGAGAGAACGACAGCTTGCTGCCGCCAGGAATTCTTCGGACAAAGCGACGGTAACCAGGATCGAAACTCAGATTGGCAACCACGATGAGGCCATAGCTAAGGCTCGGCAAACGGCTGCGTCGCGCGACGGTTACAGATACAAAGTGACGCTGAGGAACGAAGGCTTGAAGACGATTAAATCTGTTGACTGGGACTACCTTTTTCTTGATCCGCTTTCGCTGCTAGAGGTGGCGCGCCATCAGTTCACCAGCGACGAAAGCATCAAGCCCGGCAAGAGCAAAGAGGTCAGTGTGCTCTACCTTATTCCACCGGTGAAGACAGTGAGCGCGAGAATGCTCAACAATAAGGAATCGATGTCCTTTACCGAGCAAGTGGTGGTCGCACGTATCCAATTCTCCGACGGCTCGGTCTGGCAGCGCCCTTGAAAGCGCAGCCGGTTGACCCTCCCTAAGAATCTGAATCTGCAGCAGCTAAGAGACTATTCCTGTACTTCAAAAATTCGGATAATATCCATTTCCAGCAAGACGCGCCCTGAATAAAGCGTTCACTGTTTCGTCGTATCATCGTGAAACTTAAAGCCCGGAATGCAGCGGATGGCGGCACAATATTTGCCCTTTGCCCTTTATGAGCCCATTCTTATAGGCCGATTATCTAGCTCAAACTTCGGTTGGCAGGCGAAAAAACATTAAGGAGTCCACGATGAAAAGATTTGTTGTTGCAGTGCTGACGCTGTGCTTGTTTACATCGGCGGCATTTGCCCAGAGTGTAACCGGACAGCTCACCGGCAGCGTTTCGGGTCCTGACGGATTAATCGCGGGGGCCACCGTTACCATCACCGATGATAAAACCGGCAAGACACTGGAGGTTCAGACAAACGACCAGGGTGGATTCGTCTTTCCCCAGCTTGAGGTTGGCGAGTATACCGTCAAAGTGACCGCGGCAGGTTTTAAGACTCTGTCCGCCGCGCAGGTGAAGATAGATGCCGCTAGACCATACACATTAAATCCGATGTTGGAAGTGGGCGGAATTGAAGAGACCGTTAACGTAATTGCTGGCGCCGATGTCATCAATTCGACCAATGCGGCGCTGAGCACCACAGTTAGCCCGCGTCAGGTTCTCGACCTGCCGATCAACGGGCGCAACCCGCTGGCCCTCTTAAACCTGCAGGCAGGGGTTAATCCAACCAGCAATTCGATAAATGGACAGCGTTCGTCGTCTGCGAACTACACACGCGATGGCATAAATATTCAGGACAACTTCATTCGGACCGGCGGGTTCGTGCAAGACCGTCCTTCTGTAGATGACACCGGCGAGTTTACCGTCGTCACCCAGAATGCAGGCGCAGAAGCCGGCGGCGGCGGTTCGACGCAGGTGCAACTCGTCACGCCGCGTGGCGGAAGTGATTTCCACGGCGCGCTCTTCGCATACAACCGTAACTCTTACTTCGCCGCTAACGAATTCTTCAGTAACACGGCTCGTACTGCCAGACCCTTCCTAAACCGCAACCAATTTGGCGGTAAAGTCGGTGGCCCACTGGCGTTGCCGCGCTTCGGCGAAGGTGGTCCATCCCTGTTACGCAACAAGGCCTTCTTTTTTGTCTCTTACGAGCGATTCCTGCTGCGCCAACAGGCTACAGTGAACCGCACGGTCATTCTTCCGGCCGCACGCCAGGGCAATTTCACCTACTTGGACAACGCCGGCGTGAGCCGTACTATCAACGTGTTGACCGGACAAGGACTACTTGGTCCCATTCCAGCCGCGGCGGGCGGAGTGCTCAGCGTTGACCCGCTCATTCAAAGCCGAATACTCGACAACATCCCGACCGCCGGAAACGGTAACCTCTCAAACGGCGGCATCTCTCAGCTTTTGACCTTAAACCAGTCAGACGGCGACACGCGCAACGGATTTACCAGTCGTTTGGACTTTGATTTTAACGACCGTAATTCCCTGAACCTGGTTTATAAGTTCAACGATAACGCCGACGAGCGGCAAACTGACGGTGGCGGGTTCGGACTCAAGCCTTTCGTAACCCAAGGCGGGCCGACCAGTTTGTATATCGCCACGTATCGCACGACCCTGAGTAGCCGCTTCGTCAATGAAACTCGCGGCGCTTACCAAAGAAGCGAACCCTTCTTCAATCAAGGCCCGGTGCCGTCGGACTTCATAATCGGCGGAATACCTTTTGCCAGCAACCCGCAAGCCACTTTCAGAGATCAGGGACGCAATACAAGTCTTTACGTCCTCCAGGATAACGCCTCGTTCACCTTTGGTAACCATGCAATCCGCTTCGGCGGGCAGTTCGAGGCCCATCGTATCGACGCAGAAACCAACTTCGATACGATTCCGACCTTCAGCATCAGCACTACCGGCAATCTGAATACGCCGCGGCTGGCGGCGAATCTCTATCCGGGTGGCATCAATGCCACCGACCGAGGTCGAGCGGACGCTTTGAGGTATTTCCTGGGTGGGATAATCGGCAGTGGGGTGGTCAGCGCGAACTTCGTGGATACCTCCCTGGGAACGGTCCGGGGCGCTCCCAATATCGACAGGTTTAAGTACGATACTTATGGTTTTTATCTTAGCGACCAGTGGCGCATTACGCCGCGTCTAACGCTCAATTTGGGCCTGCGCTACGACCTGTTCACTGGGCTTAAAAATCCGGATGTGGCCTACCTGGAGCCGGTCATACCGCAGGGCTCGAACATTCGCGATGCCTTGCTCAATCCGGCCGGTGTCTACAACCTGATTGGTACAAACACGGGAGATCCAGGCAGGTTCTTCAACACCGATAAGAACAATTTCGGTCCGGTCGTCAGCTTCGCCTGGTCGCCGGACTTTAAGAGCAGTTTTCTGGGTAACGTGCTGGGGCGCGAGGGCAAGACTGTGATTCGCGGCGGCTTCCGCATCAGTTACATCAACGACGAGTTTATCCGTTCGGCAGATAATGCACTCGGCGGGAATCAGGGGTTGGACCAAACCACCACACTGTTAAATCTTAACCGGCGAGCGAGCAACGTCTCGATCGGGATTTTCCCACCGATCTCGACGATATCCCTACCGGTGAGTTTCCGGACACGAAACTTAGCCCCTGGTCAGAACTTCTTCAACACCGTATTTGCCGTTGATCCAGATATCCAGTTGCAGAAGAACTACGAGTACAACTTTGGCATCCAGCGGGAAATCGGCTTCAATACGGCTATCGAGATTCGCTACGTCGGTGGTCGCAGCAACAGTCTCGTCCGTGGATTTGATTTCAACCAGATAGACATCTTCAGCACCGGTTTCCTGGCGGACTTCGTTCGTGCGCAAAACAATTGCCGTCTGGCCGCTGGAGGAAATCTCAACAATTGCACGGATGCCCGCTTTAACCCGGCCATCGCGGGCAGTCAGCCGTTGCCCGTCTTTGCCCAGCTTCCGTTCGGCGCTTTCCTCAACAACTCGGTTATTACTGGTCAGTTGATCAACGGCACGCCCGCGGACTTGGCACTCACGTATATCCTGAACGGCCTGGATATCGATGCGAATAACGTCGGCGTGCGGTTCCGACCTAACCCGTTTGCGGGCGTCGCTGACTTGCTCACCAACGGTGGGAAGTATCGCTACGACTCGTTGCAAGCGGAGATTCGTCGCCGCTTCACGAACGGCTTCTCCTTGCAAGCCAACTACACGTTCCAGAAAATTCTGGCCGACGTCCAGAGCGATGGGCAGGCGCGCTTTGATCCGTTCCTCGACATCAACAATCAAGACCTGGATTATGCGCGTGCCGACTATGACCGGACGCATACCATCAACTTCAACACGATCTACGAACTGCCGTTCGGCAGCGGAAAGCGCTGGCTAAACGATAGCGGCTGGGTTGATAGGATTTTCGGCGGATTCCAATTCACGTCGATTGTCAACATCAGCTCAGGACCCCCGGTCGGAATCATTGACCCACGCGGTACTCTCAATCGTGCCGCTCGTTCAGGCCGTCAGACCGCGCAAACGTCCCTGACGCCCGAGCAGATCAAAGATCTGGTCGGCATCTTCCGTACACCGAACGGCGTTTACCTTATCAACCCTGACGTGCTGTTTGCGTCTGCGAGGAACGCTACAACGGGGCAAACTCTCACCGGGATTAACCTGAGAGAACCGCTCCCCACTGGTTTTGCGCTTACTGAAGTACGCGGCGCCGCTGCACTTAATCAGCCTGCGTTTCCTGGTCAAGTGTTCTTCCGCAACGCGCCCGGCCAAACCGGCAGCTTCCCGCGCAGCTTCCTTAACGGTCCCATGTACTTTAATTGGGACGCTGGTTTTATGAAGCGTATCCGGCTGACGGAAACGTCGCGACTCGAACTTCGCGCTGAGGCATTCAATGTGCTCAACAGAGCGAATTTCTTCATCGCCGACAACAGCGGCATCTTCAACGTCAATAGCACTACGTTCGGACAGTTTGGTACAACTTTTTCGCCGCGCATACTGCAGTTCGCGGCCCGCTTGGAGTTTTAGCCGTCTCTATTTTTGGAGAGGCTTGGCACTATTCGGGCGTTGTTCTTTTGCGGAACAACGCCCGACTTTTTCTGCACGCGGTATTGCAACTGTGCGGAGTTAAATGTCCAATGAATTGAACATCTGGAGGGTTAGGTGAAATTCGGAAAAACTCACATGCGCTATATAGCCGCTGCCGCGTGCCTGATGATCTGTTTAGGTTTACTTTTCGCCGCGCCGGTCGCGAGGGTGGTGGCTGATGAAAAGATGAAGCCCGAGGAGTTGGTGGCAAAACACTTGGAATCCATCGGCTCGGCTGAAGCGCGTGCCTCCGTCAAGACCCGTCTCATTCTTGGCATTTCCAGGTATCTCCGCCGCGGACCGGGAGGTGGCTCAACGGAAGGTCGGGCAGTGCTGGCCTCTGAAAACGAAAAGAATATGATCGGTATGAAGTTCGCTGTGCCTGGATATGATATTGAGTCAATGGGGTTCGACGGCAAGAACTTAACCGTCGGCTATGCCGCACCGGGCGTTCGTTCCGTGCTGGAGAACTTCCTGCGCAACCACGAGTCAACTTTTAAGCAGGGTTTGTTGGGAGGCACGCTCACATCAGCGTGGCCGCTGCTGGCTTTGAACGAGAATAAGGCGAAGGTAAAGTACTCTGGAATAAAGCAGGTTGATGGAAAGCAGTTGCATCAACTGAAGTATCAACCTCGCAAAGGCTCCGATTTGGGGATCAGCCTCTTCTTCGACGCCCAGAACTTCCGTCATGTTCGCAGTGAGTACGAACGTGTGGTTTCCGCACCCATCGGAGCCGGAGGAGTAGATTCCTCCGCCAACCAGCGAGAGACGCGCTATAAGCTGGTGGAAACTTTTTCCGACTTTAAAGAAGCCGGCAATCTGGTTCTGCCCCACAGCTATAAAATTGCTTTAGAGATCAACAGCACGGGTCAGCAAGTATTTGACGAATGGCAGCTAACATTGACAGACTTCGTTTTTAATCGGCCCATTGACCCGATGGATTTCGTCGTTGACGTTCCGCTACAACGGTGATAATGGGAGGAATGCGACCCCGTAAACCAGCGAGATTACGGGTCTGACATCTTTTATTTCAGCGGAGAGGATACTATGAAGGCCCCCAAGATGATACTACTCTTGTTTCTATTAGCAGCCGGCGTTTCAGCGCAACCTTCGACGGATGTGTCCGACCCGCCCGATCTAGCGGTTGCTGAGAAGAGTTGGCGCAAGGAGATACGTCACCCCGCACTCGGCGTAGATCCGTTTGTCGCCAACGATGAGCAAAAGGAGTTCGAGCGTGCTCAGAAGGATAACGCTATTCGAAATTCCGTCAGAGTTAGGGAGGGTGGCACGCCCCAACCTACTGTGCGCACGAAGCCTCTCGAAAACGAGTCTCAGGGCCCATCGGCCCGTTACGTCTATCGCGCGAAAGTAAGGAACACCGGCACCAAGACAATCCTGGCCCTTGTTTGGGACTATCGCTTCTTTGATCCGCTTACGCTGGAAGAGGTCGGGCTTCGTCCATTTACGCATAGGGTAAAGATTCGCCCTGGCAAGGGCTTTGAGCTGATCGGGCACTCTGCTTCCCCACCGGCTAGAGTTATAGACTCAAGGAAGGCCGCAAAGGACCTGGGGGCCCAGTACTCCGAGAAGGTTGTTATTCGCCGCGTAGAATATGCAGATGGTTCTGTCTGGCTACGACCTACGAATTAAGATCGGCCGGTCACAAGTCCTTGTTTCTATTTCCTCACATGTTTTTCTGCTTTACTCTGCACGAGACTGACAAACTATGGTTTGTTCCAGAAGATGCCGCCGACACCATCGATAGCTACCGATCTTCCTCTGGCTCCTCTTGGTGCTGGCGATCTCATTGATCGCGCGGTCAGACTATATCGCCGTCATCTACTTACGCTCATACGCATCGCCGCGCCACCGGTTGTCGTTTCCGCGATAGGATGGGTTTTATTGACCGTGGCCTGGCGCGCAGTTTTCGTCACGCCCAGCGGGACAATGCTGCTCTTCTATTTCTTTTTAGGGGCTCTCGGTGCCGCTTTGGTTATTGGCGGTTACATCTTTAGCCTGATCGTTATGGGAGGCGCTGCCCGCAATCTGGTGACCCACCTCTTATGGAATGAGCCGGTCTCCATGCGCGCCACTTACGATGCCGTGCGATCGCGTTTTTGGGGGCTTCTGGGAGCAACGCTGATAATGGTGGCGTGGGTGGGAGTTTCGATCATGGTCGCCTTCTTCGGCTGGTATACCGTAGTGGTAATCGTAACAGTGGGCGCCGTAGTATTCGCTCAGATAGCTCCGGCCTGGGTGTCGGTAGTGGTCTGGTTATTTGGTTCAGTCGTAGGAACAGTAGTCGCCGTCTGGCTATTCTTCTTTTTCGTAGGGCGCGTTGCTTATGTTCCGCAGGTGATGCTGGTAGAGGGGAAACGTGTTTTCGAATCAGTTGGCCGAAGCTTTTCCCTCGCTCGTGGTAACGTGCGCCGGCTGATGGCCATGACGTTGTTCGTCGTTTTTGCGTTCTATTCAGCATTGATGATTCTGCTCATACCGCTGGGATGGTATGGGTACGTGAACGGGGTTGATCCGTCACCATGGAACGCCGCGGAATGGCCGGCGTGGTACGCAATTGGGAATGGCCTACTGGAGCCTCTCAGTAGAATTCTGCTGGCCCCTGTTTGGATACTTGGACTCTCGTTGCTGTATGTTGACGAGCGTGTGCGTCACGAGGGTTACGACATCGAGCTCATGGCTTCCAGGCAGTTGGGAAGTATGCCGGACCTGAATGTGATTTCACCTTACGCGCCGGCAATTTCCGTTGATCCCCGGACGCTGCCGCCTCCGCCGGTGAGTTCATCTGCCGAAATGCTGGGGCTTAGTTAGTGTGCTGACTCTCGCGCTCGATAGCGAGTGTGAACATGAAAGCCATGAAGTTAGTAGGCGCAACTCCCCGGTAGACAAAGGTTTCAGTTCCGACCTGGAGAAGGGTTGTCGGGAAATGAGGTTTGACTTCTCATTCACACCGCGGCTTTAGCCCGGTGACACAAGACGACCAAACCGAGTTGAGGAACCGTTTCAACGGTTTTTCATGGGGGGCTCAAGTAGTCAGGGATGTTAAGTTGCTAGCTCTTATGCCTTCAGCGGAAATTCTGTTCGCAAGAAAGTGCATCCGAAGCGAATCAAACCGTTAAAACGGTCCACTTGTTTTTATCGCTCCCAATCACCGGGCTGAAGCCACGGTGTGAATGATACGGGTCAGGGTCGTGTTAACAGCGACACTAAGCTGAAAAGTGCTACGCCGTCCTCCATGGTTGACCTGGAACTCGCCTATGGCGACCCGCTGCGTTTTCACAATCCTGTTAGTCACCCTCTGCGCAGTTAGCACTTTCGCAAGGCCGCTCGGCGAATACCAGAGGCACGTCCAACAAGCGGTTAGCGCGCTGGACACCCTCGCTCAATCCGATGAGGGCGAGACCGACGCGGCTCGCCTTATAAGAATTAGGGCAACTCTGGAGGCGGTTCGTAACGCCTTGCCGGCGACCGAAGACGTCGAATGGGGAGACGCAAGCG
>JALZJF010000052.1 GCA_030859905.1 Acidobacteriota bacterium | reverse complement strand
AAGGCTAGAGCAAATTCCAATGGACAAGACGGTGTCAGAGGCGTAAAAACCAGCTAGTCCCAGCGACACTCCATTGGCCGGTTTTGAGGTGACCACGCATGGCCGCTTTTGAGGTGACCACCGAGGCAGTTTGCGGCGGTCGTGAGTCGTAACCTTAGTAAGATGATGGCCAACGTATACTCAAAGGAGTGTCCTGGAGCTTGGTATGCCCCTGTCGATCTTGTTGGTCAACGTGATGACTGGCCGTCCCAGCCCCGACTATCAAGAATGCCACCTCCGCTGATGAATACGACCGGAAATCCCTGCCTTTCATCCCGTAATAAAGACCCGTTCCGTTCACCTTGGCAATTACATTCCTCACTTGGTGTGCGCCTTGCACTTCGGTAAAGGTCAGAAGGAGAATCATCACCGAAAGAAGCTTGCATGGGTGTGCTGGTAATATCCTCAGGCCTGTTTTGTCTCGGATGCTCCAAAGATGAAGCAACGAGTTCCGAGTTGTGTCCCCGGTAAGGATGCCCGATCACGTAGATTTCCCGTCCCTGAAATCTCGGGGCCTCTCCGTTTGCCCCCGCGTATCAGCTTTCTAGCGCCCCCGCGTTCCCATTCCAGCGTCAGTCAGGCTCGGGCGCTTGTTCGTCCGTCGCTGAAGCACAGCAAGCTGATGGCGTAGAGCAAGAATCTCGATCTCCATACTTGCTCTTGTCCGAAAACACGAGTGCATAGAAAGGAATGAAGATAGGACAGCTTTCATGGCAACGGAAGTTAGCAGCCGAACCGGTAACTTCAATAATCTACAAGCCGGATGAACTTTTTGGTAGGGACACCCAGCGTTGGGCGGCTACTTTCGCAACTCGCCAAAGACGAAAAGGGTTGCGTTGACTTTGTGGTATAAAGCGCTCTACGATAAGCGAGTGCCTGCTGATTGACCTACAAGGATGACACGCATGGGGCGAGTAATAACAGTCTGTATTTTGAGTTTAATCATAATTGCCTTACTAGCGAAACGAGATGTTAAGTCGCAAACTGATGCTCCGACGACGAGAGTTGAAAGAGGACGATGGGTTAATTCAGGTGAATTTGCGTCTTGGGTAGATGGCTTTCTTGCCGAACAGACTGATGGTTCACAAATGCCAAGTCTTGGGCTGGTTGTCGTAAAGGCCGAGGGTATTTTCTTCCAAAAAGGTTATGGTCAGGCGAGTGATGAGCGCAATATTACGGTCACGCCCGACCAAACTCTTTTTCGCGCCGCTTCCGTTTCCAAACTCATGACGGCTACCGCCGTGATGCAGCTTGTCGAGCAAGGCAAGCTCAATCTTAATGCAGACATCAACACCTACCTTACCCGCTTTCAATTAGAGAATAGTTATCCCTCGCCCATCACCGCCCGTCATTTATTAACTCATACGAGCGGCATCGAAGACAGGCTTTTCGGCATCACCGTGCTGAGCGCAGACCGACTCGTTTCGCTCGGAGATTACTTTGCCGTGCACATCCCGCGTCGGATTCGCCCGCCCGGAGAGCAAATCGCTTATTCGAATACCGGAATGGCTCTGGCGGGGCATTTGGTTGAAGCGGTTTCCGGTCTTTCTTTTGAAGAATATGTTGAGCGGAACATCTTTCAGCCGCTCGGTATGACTCGTTCGAGTTTCCGTCAACCTTATCCGGCGCATCTCGCTCCCGATGTCACCCCTTCCGGCGCGGATAGCGGCGCGATGCTCCTTTATCCGTCAGGCTCGATGATTAGCACGGTTGCCGACATGGGGCGCTTCATCGCCGCGCATCTGAACGGCGGCAGATTTGCCGATACGCGTATTCTTTCCGAAGAAACCGTGGGCGAAATGCACCGGCAACATTTCACTGGTCACCCACGGATGCCGGGGGTCGCATATGGCTTCTTTGAAAATTATACGAATAATCGGCGCGTGCTTTTCCACACCGGCTTGAGCGGGCATCAATCGCTTTTTTGCTTACTGCCCGAAGAACATGTCGGCTTCTATTTGGTGCTGTCCGCCAGGCAGGGCGGTGTGTATCAGGATTTGCGAAGAAAGTTTATGCAGGCTTTTCTTGACCGCTACTATCCAGCCGCGCACCCGTTCTCGCTTCCCCCACCGCCATCCGACTTCATACAACGCGCCGAACGATTTACAGGTCTGTACCGACCGAATCTTCTTCCGCGCACAACAATCGAAACGCTCGGCAACCTTGCGGCGGATACTCGCGTGACATCGAGCGGCGACGGAAGTCTAACCATCAGTTTGCCGCCGCTCGGAGCAAAGAGGTTTCGGATTGTTGAAGTAGGGCCGATGCTGTTCAGGTCGGAAGAGGGTTTTTATTTCGCATTCGGAGAGGACGAGCGCGGCTACATTAGTCGTTTGCAGATGAGCGGCTCAGTCGTTGATCCGGTTGGTTTTGAACGGTTGAAGTGGTATGAAAGCGGAACGCTTCACGCAGTCTTGGCAGGGATGGGCTTCTTTGTCTTTCTATCATTCTTCCTCATTACCTTAGTTGGATTCGTCCTTCACTTTTTTGGTAAAGCGAAACAGAGTGAACCTTCGCTGTCTCGTGAGCCGCGTCTTGCTTGGCGGACGGCTTTTTTGGTGAGCGCACTCGTCATTCTCAGTCCAGTGCTTGCCCTGGTTTGGTATCATATCGGCGACCCGGAATTGCGACCTTACAAAGTAGAATCTGCGCTTTATGTTTCTCTAAGTGTGCTTCAACTTGCGGCATTGCTTGGCTTGACGCTGCCGATTTTCGCATTCAAATCGTGGAAACGCGGTTACTGGTCTCTGATGCGGCGAATTTATTTCAGTGTTGTAGCCCTTGTCGGATTGCTGATGATACCGTTTGTCTATTATTGGAACCTGCTGGGATTTCGGTTCTGAGATGACTTTATCGTACACCACAGCCCAACAAAGTCATTCGAGCGGACTGCCCGCCAGCTTGCCTCTCATCAATGTTGCGTGGTTTCTTTCAGGTTGTCGCTATCGGGTGGGCCGCTCAATTTCAGCGTTCGGTGCTTTCCCGTTTCGTAACACGGTGTAAATAGATGAAGCTATTGATTCTTGGCGGAACAAGATTTGTCGGTCGTCATCTGGTCACGGCAGCCCTCGCAAGTAACCATGAGATCACGCTGTTTAATCGCGGGAAGCATCCGTGTGCGGCTTTAACAAGTGTCGAAACGATTTACGGAGATCGAAACGGCGATTTGGCTAAACTTCAAGGTCGCCGTTGGGATGCAGTCGTTGATACTTGTGGATATCTGCCGCGTACCGTAAGGGCATCAGTAGAAATCTTGTCTCATTCAGTAGATCGTTACGTTTTTATTTCCAGTCTTTCCGTATATGCAGATGTTAGCGTTTCGGTATAGACGAAACTGCCCCCATCGCCACGCTAACGAGTGAACAATTGGAAAAGGCGAACGAAATTGATTCATCAGGGCAAGCCTCTGCAGTGACTTATGGACAAATGTATGGCGGGTTAAAAGCTCTGTGCGAGCAGGCGGCGGAAGAAGCCTTGCCTAATCGAGTGCTTATCATTCGTCCCGGTTTAATCATTGGCTCATACGATTACACCGACCGATTTACTTATTGGATTGTGCGTGTCGCTCGCGGCGGCGAAGTATTAGCTCCGGGTCGTCCTGACCGCTATGTTCAGTTTATTGATGTCCGGGACTTAGCCGAATGGACTGTGAGTATGATTGAACGTAAGGAAACGGGCGTCTATAAGCCAACAGTTTGCCTCACAACTTGACGATGGAAAGGGTACTTGAGGAATGTAAAATGGTAAGCGATAGTGATGCTTCTTTTACATGGGTCAGTGACAACTTTCTGATGCAAGAGAAAGTCGCTCCGTGGAGCGAAATGCCCCTTTGGATGCCGGAAGAAAGTGCGCCGCATTTGAAAGGCTTTATGTTCATCATTTGTAATAAAGCTGTTGGTTCTGGTCTTAGCTTTCGCCACCTGAATGACACAATTAAAGATACACTAACTTGGCGCGAAACAAATCGCCTGAATGAAGAATTGAAAGCTGGTATTGATCCTGACAAAGAACAAGGCTTGCTGCGTAAATGGCACGAAACGCATTGACCTGTACGGCACACCGAACGGCATGCAGCGGACGCGCAATTTACCGGCCTCCTCAAGATGAAGTTCTGTGCGCGCCCTGCCGTAAGTAGTTGATTTAATTGGTGGAGCAGAGGGGGATCGAACCCCTGACCTCCGCATTGCGAACGCGGCTCTGCTCTTTTTGCTAACTAACTGACATTAATAGAGGTTGCAGCCAAGACGATTTTGTTAGGATTTTATGTGCTTCTATATGGAGCTTGATGCTACCCGCGTCGATCTATCTGCACTCACGTCACAACGGCGTCACAAGAGCTTGGGCTTAGGCAGTTCGGAGAATTTTTGATGAGGCTCGCTCCTGGACAGCAAGTTTCTGCCCTTCTCTAATCCTGCCTGGATATTTTGCACCTAAGTGGGACGGCTTTCCTTTCAACAATATAATTGGCCGAATTTATTTCCTGTTTTGGGGTTTTTGTTGATATAAGCGCTTGGCCTTAGTAATTTCAGGCCTGCCACCAGGCGCGCCGTCGCTTCCTTGAAGACATTTAACGGAGGAAATCAAAATGACGTTCGTCAAATTCTCAATTTCGTTGGCCCTTACTTGGTGCATGGTTGTGCCTTTGTTTCTGAATAACACTCAAAATGCCGCCCAAGCCAGCACTCCGACTCGGCTTGAAACGACAACAACGCGATTGCAACGTCAAAGACGACCGCGCCTGCCAGGTGTAAGGCGAATGAGCAAGACCGTTCGGAGAAATCTTACCTTTGAGCTAACGGAGACTGCTTACTACTTCACGAGGCTCGAACTGGATCATAACTCCAGAATCACTGTTCACCCGTCTCTACGATCTGTAGAGATCATTGTCGTCAATTTAGTTCTTCATGGCAGATCGACCATTGACTTAACACCGCCTGTTCCTGATCCAGTCACTCCTCCTACGCCCCAGGGTCCCGGCCAGGTTCCCAACGATATAAAAAGAGGGGGTTACACCGGACCTTCTGGGGGCCGCGGAACCGATGGGAGGAACGGCGTTGATTTGAAGCTGACTCTCGACAATGTTACTGCCGACGACGGGGCGCTGTGGATAAAAACTGACGGTACGCCTGGTGGGCGAGGTGGCGACGCGGCCCCTGGAGGGAAGGGCTCAGGACCGAATGTCAGTGGACCCAATTGCGTCGATGCGGGTGATGGGGGTACTGGCGGCACTGGCGGTGACGGGGGAAATGGCGGGAACACATCCAAAGTATTGTTAATAAGGGGCGCCGGTACGATTTCACCTACTCAAGCAACCGGTTTTGCCCCTAGTTCCCGCCCGCCCTCTGCCAACCAGTGGGGTAGAATTGTCATTTCTGGGGCTCCAGGCGCGGGCGGACAGCCCGGCAGTGGTGGCGGCGGCGGCGATGGCGGCGAGTTCCGGAGTTGCAGTTGGCCTCGCTCAGACGCAAAGGCAGGCAACAGGGGAGCTAGGGGAGCGCAAGGAAGGCCTGGACAGAATGGAAGGTTTGTTCCTTAAGCAGGTAGTAAACCTGAATCTCTCAAGTTTCGCTCTGGTGGCTGCCAGTGATTGCCTCCACCATTTTTGTAAGATTCTCCCCGTCGATAAAAGGCACCTGACCGAATATGATTCCAGATTCGCCTTCGAGCTTAGCGGCAAGATGTCCCTTCCCTAACAGCCGTTCGGCCCCTTTCTCGCCAAGGGCGATCTCCGAGGTGCCTTCGCCGTCCACTCTTAGAACAAGCCGATTTCCTAGGTTGGCGCGCAGCTGCATGGGCATAACGTGCGCGTCAGGACGCTGAGCGGCAAAAACCAAGAAGATTCCGGCAGCCCTCGCTTTGACACCAAGGCGACTTACAATTTCTGAAACTGCTTCTCCATACTCAGTTGTCATCATCCACTCGGCGAACTCGTCGTGTATGACCCAAAGGAATGGTAGCCTTTCAGTCGCTCCTTCTTTGATGTTCAAGTCGAAGATATTTGAGACCTTATTCTCCTTGAGCACCCGGTATCGGCGATCCATTTCAATGACAAGTTGGTTCAGCGCCGAAATAGCAGCTTCTTGATTGTCAATTACTCCCTCACGTAGGTGTGGTAATCCTTCAAACGCGAAATAATCCACGCCTAACTTTGGATCAATGAGAATGATACCGGCTTGTTGAGGCGTATTTGTACAGGCAATACTCAAAAGGATATTTTGCATCAAGACCGACTTGCCGCTACCTGTAGAGCCCGCGATTAGAGTGTGAGGCGCGTTCGACTTTGGTGACAAGAACAGAAGTTCGCTATTTTCTTCTTTTACTCCGATGAGGAGTTCATAGTTACCCTGGGAACAATCGGGTTTCCACCTATCCCATACCTCTGAGAGTCGAAGAATGCGCCGGTGAGGTCGTGCAATCGATATCGCGACTAAGCCGGGCTCAGCTCTAACGGATATCACATTTAAGCCATGTGTGGTCAGGAACTCTGACCGACGCCTCAATACCTGTTCTACGGTTAGATTAGCACTGCCTTGAAATTTCAGCAGGGCGGCATTCGGAGTAAGGGTCTTGCTGACAAGCTTCGATTGTAGTTGGAATTGCTGCAAGGCACCTCTGCAACGGCTGTCGACCTGCTTTAGCCATTCTTCCTCTGCCGCATCATCTCCACCCACATCAGCGGATTCACTTAATGATTCTGCTATCGCTGGGTAAGCCCAACAACTCAACTGCTGAACAGGAGTCGATTCGGTTGGTTCCTTGTTCGATTGCTCCTGCGCCAATTCGACGGGTGCCAGTGTTGTCTTGGATTCGCTGGGCTGAGTAGCGTTCGGTACAGTCACATCCGACCCTTGCTTAGCATCGCCAGATTTGCGTTTAGTAACCAGTTTCAAACGCGAAGACGGAGCGCGATAGATTCGCTCTTTCCATACGTCCTCATCTGTGTTGGCTTGTCTAATAGGCATCGGATCTGAATCTTGCCAATAGCGCAAGACTAGATCGCGGGTTCGTGCGCGGGAGAACACCTCTTGGTACGAGTGCTCAGCGCCAGCTACGGCGACGAAGTCAGCAAAGTCCGGCGAGTCTGGAGGACCAGAGACGAAGATATGTGAGTACCCACGCAAGTAAATAGCGCATTGGCCATCACGAACAGCCCGCCTCCAGGCAGCTAAGTCTATTGGTGCAGTAGCTGGAAATTGAATTCCACTAAGTATTAGGTCCGAGAAACGTGAAAGCCAAAGATCACGGTCAAGCCTTCTCGGATCGCCAAAAACGGCATCGTCAATTCGACGAATTGTGTCCCGCAGTTGCTTCTGTGATTCCTTTCGCTTTACCGCCAAATTTGAGATGTCAATGTACTTCGATTCGCAGATGACCGCAGCTAACTGGAGATTACCTTCTGATATTTCGGGAGAAAGAACAAGAAGGTCAGCGATCTGTTCTTCTCGTTGACCCAACCACTCGGCGTAATCATCGAGGAAATACCAGCCGAAGCGGCGATCTCCGCCGAGTTCACTTCGGACAAGGTATCGACTAAGAACCACTCCAATAAGTTCACTAGCGTTCCGGCCTCGCTTTGCCGCGCGTAGCACTATATCGCCAGAAATCTCGTTTGCATGGTTTATGAATCTTTCGGTAAGGTCTTTGTACTCTGCGTCAGTTAGGCCGAGATTCAAATCTTTTAACCGCCCGAGAACCATGGATCTAAGCAAACTCAGCGGAGCTGTGGAAGACACCAGTATGTTTCGGCCCTGAGCTGTGCCCTGCTTGTATCTGATGACTTTCACATTTTGGTTTAACAGTTGACGGCGGTCGAGCAATCCATCGTAGTTAACGACCCAATTACCAAGGTTGTGGATTTCGCTGAAAATGTTAGCGGTGAGAGGATCGTTAAAATCCAACTTTCGGGCAGGCAACAAACGTTTGGTTTCGTTGCCGTCCCAGTCACCTTCAATAAAGGTAGTGATTGCGGTAATGAAAGACCATCCTTCCTTGCTTTGCACGGGACAGCATAGGTAGACGACTGATTTCATGTCATCCGCGGCGGAGGGACGGCGCCGTGACCACCGAGCAGGTACGAATGTCGAGAAATCCACTGGATCGGACGTCTCGGAGTACCAATCTACAGTCGCATGTCTGGCGATTACGTCTTCCAAAAACACGATATCCGCCGGTGGTCCATCTTTGGGATCTGGCACAGGAGCTTGATCGGCCATAATCCCTATGCGGAGACGTGCCATGAAATCCTTTGAGGCTTCGCTGGAAACGAATGAGTCCGCATCTGCGTATGAGGATTCGATTATTTGCTCATAGAGTTCGCGAAGCTTTTGGCCGTCTCTGTGCCGAAGAATGATTTGACAGCGGAGATCGTCCTCGTCTTCGTGGAGTTCACTCATCTCATCAACAAGGGCATAGGGTAGTCGCGCCGAGTCACAGTTGTACAAAACCACCGACAGATTAGCCCTCTCATGTGGATATAACAGAAGATACCTTTTCGTAAGATTGAGAAGTAACTCGGACGTCTCAGAAGGAGTTTCATTCGTGTCGTCGAATCCGTCGTTACTAATGACAGGAGTTTCGTGAAGACTGTAGTCAAGGTATGAGTCTGTTAGTGCAAGTAGTTCAGGTTTTGTTTGCTGCCAGCCAAGAACCACTTCTGGGTAATAGGGATGGGATAGTTCCTGTTCGAGTTCCTTGAAGAAAAGTGCCGCATCACCAAAGACCACGGTGTCCGTGGTTAGAAGATGCCTCACGAGAGAGCCAACTTGGTTCGCCTTATTGGCTATCGCGGCTAAGCGAAATGGATGCCATGGCGCAACTAGCGCTGTGACGCGGCCTCCGTCAACCCTGATGGTCCCAATCTCAAGCAGAGGCCTTAGCAGCAATTCACGATTGCTGTCTCCCTTAGCATCTCTACAGATTGCGCTTAACAGAGTACTGTAGTCTTCTACCTGGTTGATGAGAGAGTCGCTAGCCAGCCCAGTCTCGCCAAAACCCTTGATTGCGGCTGTGTAGCTCTCTCGAAAATTCTGGGACAGGATACTTAACTGCTGTGCAGTTCCACTTGACACTAGTCCATCGATGGTGGCCTTCGCCAAGTTGTCAGGCCAGATTTGCGATATATCATCATCCTTCTTGTAAACTCCAACAAAACTACCTCGGTCTTGCCCGTAAGCGGCATAAAGCGTCTGGACATTTCTTAGATCCAAAGACTGCGGGCGACCCTTGCTGCTCATCGGTTCGCGACTAACTCGGCAATACACAAGAGGTCTTTCAGTTAAACGTGACCAGTCTCCGGGAAATTCGCTAGCAATAGCGATCGGAGCATATTTCCACACAAGTTGTCTGTGAAAAGTCTCGGGAACGCCTGTCGACAATTCAACTTCTAACTCAAGCAGAAATTTCAGCTGTAAGGCCGACTTGGCAGTTGACCTGTTTACATAGGGCTTAGACGCTTGTCGCCAAAGATTGCTTAGAGCCTTGAAATTCATTAGGTCCCCAATGTCCCAAGAGACTTTGTTACCAAAAACCTCTTTGACTCCTCGATACCGATGGGCGAAATAAAGGCCCGCGTCAATATTGAGTTCCTTAAGATCCTTCTTTGTGCGCCTATCACAGGTGATCCTCAATCTCCGCTTAGTAGAAATTAAGTCTTCGTCGAAGAGTCTTCTCAGGCACAAAGCAATACCGGAAAGGAAGTCTTCGGACTCTATCGGGCTACCAAAAACAAATCGATCCCACTTTGCCTTGAGCGATGGCTGTTCTTTGAGTTCATTCCTGTGACGACCATAGAATTCCTCATCCTCATCCTGGGCTTCGATTCTCTTAGCGGCGCGTGACAGCCTCTCAAGATAGTCACGGTCATCGTCGCTCAATAACCCTTCTTCGCGTTCATCGTAGAATTCAAGAGTCGCCTTGCCCAGATTGAATTTCTCTCGTTTCAGACCATCGAACAGCGGCTGGACCAACTCCCATTCGCATTGAGCAAGTGCAGATGATTGCGCATTCCAACCACTATTTGCCTTAATGAAATCGTTGATGATGGGATGGATCTCGTCAGGTATGGCATCCTTGACTTTTTCAAATGCGGAAACTAGGTCGTCTTCAAACAATGGCGTTTGCGTGGGTGTCTGTTTGACTAAATAGCAGGCCCGCCTTTTCACTGCCTGTGAAAAAAGCGCCTTCCATTTATATGCGTGACCGGCTGTCTTCTCGCTTAGACTTGTGAAATAAGTTGTATCTCTTGGAATTCTAAGGGCAGGAAGCGCAAAACCGAGCGCATGAAGAATAGGATGACCGTCTGAAATCGCCCTCTGAGTCTGTAGAATGTAGTCTGCATACGTATCGAGTGAGAAGGATCGAACGTCGAGCAAACTTTGTAATGCCTTCACCCACCATTTCTTATGTTGATCTGTGATGGGTAGGTCCTTAGAAGACGACGCCACCCACAATTCGGGCTGCGCTTGAAGTTGCGAGCTACCTACCGGCATCAACTCCTTTAGTGACTGTTCTTCATCGTCGCCGGTATTCGCCACAAGCAGGGCAGATCTTTCGCAGTCGGCGTTGCGGAAGTAGGTGGTTCTTTCCTTAGTAAGAACCTCTTCGGGGAGCCCTTGATCGCCGACAAAGTGCAGAGGAAGCTTGATTTCGATCAGCTCCGAAAGAGTCTTGTCCGCAAGAATCACTTTTGCTACTGCTGCCGCCTGGCTAGCAGTGAGAGAGTCGAGTAGAAAGCGCGCCACTCCGTCCGACTCATCGTCAGATAGCCGATTGCGGAGGTAGACCGCAGCGACTCTTCCAATCAGTTCGTCACCAGTCATTGCGTCTCTGTCCAGTAAGGATTAATAACATAAGCGCAACCGTCCGAAAGACGTCTAAGCAAACCGAGGCTCGAAAGTCGTTGTTCCAAGCGACGGGAGTTTGCTTGAAACGCTTTCTTGTCAAGCTGGTCGCTAGGTAGGACCTGCTCAGCTTCCTTATCGCCAAACACGATGCCGTAGCGCCGATAAAGTTTGTCGAGAAATTGATGAAGCTCGGTACGCTTGGCTACATTGGCAAACAAAAGTGTCCGAAGAAGAGAGTCGGTAGGGGCATAACGAAGTCTAATCGTGCCTCTCTTCGATACGAGCCCAATCTCCCCTCCGTAGTTCCGGTGGATGTTTGCCACATGTTGTCGATGACGCTTCATTGCTGCCTGTCGAAGAGCGGCAATTAGCAATTGCGGGTCACGTTGGCCCTCATAATCCTCTCCCCAGCGCGCCTCTTCACGCAGAATCGCCAGACACTTTTCAAAAGCGTCACTCTCGGTCAGCGCCTTCTGCCATCTTGGTGAATCCTCAATTTTCGAAATGAAGATTTCTACGGCTCGCGCCGGCAATTGATTGTTCTCTTGATATAAGTCGCACGAAACTTCACGTACAAGCGTCTTTCTCGGGGCAACAACTTCACAAATCAGTCGCACCGGGTCGCTAAAGCCTAATAACTGCCGAGCAACTGTTAGTTGGTATCTCAGCAGGTGTAAGCCAATGAGATTCACTAGGTGCGGTAAGACATCGAATCCCGGCATGCTCAATTTCAAAGTTGCAAGCCAGTCCTCTGACAACTCATCAAAGCAATCATGTTGTACATAAGGCAGAAAAGCATTAGCGCGATCACTGCTGATC
>JALZJF010000230.1 GCA_030859905.1 Acidobacteriota bacterium | reverse complement strand
TACGTGAGTACATTCAACACTACACTTATATTCCGAAGCCGATTCAAACCAGCATCATGCGCGAGGATGAGAAGCCGGAGCAGCCCTTTACCCGATTTTCTGCGTATACGTTTCTGCTTGTTGGGTATGCGCTCAGCCTCGGAGTCGGACTAATCATCGGTTGGCAAACCCAGGATTTCTTCAACGATTCGACGCTGCTGTTTCAGCATCGAGTGGATGTGGTGCAGTCCAATTTTTTAATGTATGCGTCAGCGGCGTTGATTACCGATCTCGTGATCTATCCGCCGATTGCGGTACTTATTGTTGATACAATGCAGGCTCTGGCTGCACGAATTGACTGACGGCCTCTGGCGGCAGGTCTACATCTGCTCAAATCTTGCTGGTCGCCGTCGCCTCCTGGGTATAGCTAACCTTCTCTGAACTAATGCAGTCGCAGCAAATGCTGTACGAGTATCCTCAGGCCTTTTAAAGGGAAGTAACGCGGCGGCGCGCTGAGCGTCGCGAGGCTGCCGTTTCTGAACACCGAATATGAAAACGTCGAGTCAGGCCAGGTACCCCATTCATACTCATCTTAGCTATCGGATTGTTTTGGTTTTCTGTGCAGTTCTCTTTTGTCTTTCGGTTTCGGAGGTTGCGGGGACGGCAAGTCTAAGCCAGGATGACCTTGCCAGAAGATCTCTGACTCCGTTACAGCTTGAAATCGAGAAACAGCGTCAGCGGTTGAGTTCTTCGGAGGTCGAAGAACGCCGCGATGCTCTCATGCGATTGGCGGCGCTGCGGCACCCTGATGCTTCGCGGGTTGCTGTTTCCGCGCTTAACGATGCGGCGGCAATTGTCCGAGCTATGGCGTCGGGCGCGGTGCAGTGGTTGCCGGCGGAAGAAGGCATGACCGTATTGCTTCCCTTGCTAGGCGACCGCGACGAATTTGTCCGACAAGAGGCCGCTTACGCGCTGGGCCGGACAAAAAGCAGAAGCGCGGTCACGGCCCTCATCGAACGGCTGGCGAAGGACAAGAGGGATGGAGTGCGGGGCGCAGCGGCAGTTGCCTTAGGTCAGATTGCGGACGAGGCGGCCGTAGTTTCACTTGCTCAAATGCTTTCGCCGCAGACGTCGATACCTGGTGCGAAGGCACGCCGAGAGAAAAACGTCTTCGTCCTGAGGGCTGCTGCCGTGTCGCTGGGACAGATAGGAAGCAGGGCAGGATTACCGGCACTGACGGCCACACTTGAAGATGAAAGAACTACTGATGATGTTAGGCGAGAAGCCGCTCGCGCTCTGGGCCTCATTGGCGATCCAGCGGCAGAACCGGCGCTGCGAAAAGTGTTGATGGCCCAGGATGCTTATCTTTCTTACACGGCTCACGAAGCCTTGCGCAGGATTTCGCGCCGGCAACCGGTTCGTCCCGGATAAAATCTCACCTTGTAAAATCAAAGCGCCGCCCACTATTTAGTGGCGGCGCTTTTATTCCGAACGAGCGTAAAATTAGCTTTCAGTCTTCTCTCCGCGGCTCTGACTCTTTCTTGCGGCTTTAGTGGCTTGGGGAATCGGTAGGCCGACACCTCCGGAAAGCGACTCGTCCGCCTCGGGCTGTTCCTCAGGTTTCGGCATTTCCTGAATGAGGGCGCCGCCCGAACTCTTCGAGAAGATCAGTTTATGAGTAAACCCGTCAACGTCTACGTGCACGAGGTCGCCAAGGCCGATTTGACCGGTAGCCACCAGGTTAGACAGCGGGTAAACGAGGAAACGTTCTACCGACCGTTTCAAGTGGCGGGCGCCGTATTTGAAATCCAGACCTTCCTTCAACAGCATATTCTTGGCTGTCTCGGAGCATTGGAAGACAAACTTCGTTCCCGCCGATTGCATGATTCGCTCCTGCACAGCTTGCAACTCGAGATCGAGAATCTGACGCAGATGATGTTCCTTCAACGAACGGAAGACCACCACTTTATCAATACGATTCATGAACTCCGGGGAAAATTTCCTGCGCGCAGCTTCAACCGCCGTGCGGTAAATTTTTTGATCTACCTCAGTGTCGTTTGGATTCTTAGCACCTTTGGCAGGGGCAAAACCAATCCCGCCGGAGATGAGCTCCGACATCTCGCGCGCGCCCAGGTTTGAGGTCATCACCACCATTGACCGCGAAAAGTCCACGCGTCGGTTGTCTCCCAGGGTGAGAGTGGCTTTATCCAGAATGCCAAGCAGCAACTGCCACAGGCTGTCCGATGCCTTCTCGATTTCATCGAAGAGGATGAGCGAGAGTTTCAGATCGTCGGTATGCATCCGATCCAGATTCTCCTGCGTCAACATCGGCGAAGTTTCGCGGTGACCGAGGTAGCCGGGAGGGGAGCCGATGAGCTTCGCAATCTCATGCGAGTGCTGGAATTCGGCGCAGTCAATTTTCACAATTGCGTTGGCGTCGCCAAAGAGAACTTCCGCGGCAGCTTCGATGACGCGGGTCTTTCCCGAGCCGGTAGGGCCCAGAAAAAGCATGGTGCCGATAGGCCGATTCGGAGGATTCATGCCGGCCAGGAAAATCTGGTAAAGGCCGCTCATGCGGCGCACTGCACGTTCTTGTCCCACAATTCTGGCGGACAAGCGCTCCTCGAAGTCCTGGGCGCGAGGGCTCTTTTGATCAGGGTCTAAAAAAACTGTGGCCATATTGTCGTTTGTTGTGTCCATGTCAATTTCAGCAATCATCGCCGGACTCCTCGCCTGCCGCCTCGAGAGTTTCCTAACTCTCTTTCTTTGGGCCGTGTGGGCCGCCTGCTCATCAGTCATAGCAAGGAACGATCCGCTGGCTAGATTGATGCGTTGATTTGAGTCTTCGTTCGCCCCCCAACTCGCGAGCCGTCCGCTTCGGTTTAGCACAGTGCTATATATACGACACGAAGCCAAAAGTCACCACCAAATGTTGGGGAATATACGTAAACACTCCGCTTCCCACCAGCACTGGCGTTGCTGGTGGTGTGACATTTCCTGTCAGACCACAGATGACAATATGTGTTTGTCGATCGGAGGGCGGCGACTTTTTCGGAGTTGAATGCACGTTTTAACGCACCCTCAAACGAAAAGGTCTTTAAGTGAAAGATCGACGTTTTGCCAGGCAACGCGCGAGTGCCCTATGGGCGTCGTGGTTCCACCTGAGATCAGCAAGTTTCAGTCGTAGTACTCCAGACCCAAGTGCGTAATCAAGTCTTCGCCGCGAAGATGGCGCAAGGTATTCTTTAGTTTCATCAACTGAATAAAGATGTCGTGCTCGGGATAGAGATGCGGAGCCGTCTGTGGTGACTTAAAGTAGAAGGATAGCCACTCCTGAATTCCCTTCATGCCGGCCCGCTGTGCCAGATCAAGAAATAACGCCAGATCAAGCACGATGGGCGCCGCCAGGATCGAGTCTCGACAAAGAAAATTAACCTTGATCTGCATCGGATATCCCAGCCAGCCAAAGATGTCTATGTTGTCCCAGCCTTCTTTGTTATCACCGCGGGGCGGGTAGTAATTAATGCGAACGACATGCGAGAAGTCTTTGTAGAGATTCGGATAAACTTCGGGCTGGAGAATGTATTCAAGTACGGAGAGTTTCGACTCTTCTTTCGTCCTGAATGATTCAGGATCATCCAGCACCTCTCCGTCGCGATTGCCGAGGATGTTTGTAGAATACCAGCCGTGTAGTCCAAGCATGCGCGCCTTCAAGCCGGGAGCTATGATCGTCTTCATCAACGTTTGGCCCGTCTTAAAGTCCTTACCGCAGATCGACGCCTGGTTCTGCTCGGCCAGGGTCCTGAGGGCCGGAATGTCTACAGTCAGGTTGGGGGCGCCATTAGCGAAGGGAATTCCAGACTTCAAAGCTGCATAGGCGTAGACCATCGAAGGAGCGATTGACTTGTGATTTTCCTTCATCGCCTTCTCAAATGATTCGATCGTTCTGTGTAGGGGATTCTCCTTGAGGAAAATCTCGGTGGAGGCGGCCCAGACCATCACCAGGCGTGAAACCCTATTCTTTCGCTTCCATTCGGCTATCTCTGCAATCAACTGGTTGGCTAAATCAAGTTTATGCTTACCACTCTTTACGTTGGTTCCGTTGAGGCGTTTGACGTAAGACTGATCGAAAACCGCCTTCATCGGCTTGATCTTCTGCAGCGGGCCTTTGAGCTGGAGTAGTAACTCTTTCTCCAGAACTCCGGCGTGCATCGCTGCCTCGTAAGCGGAATCTTCGAAAATGTCCCAGGCTCCAAAGACAAGGTCTTCTATCCTGGCCAGTGGCACAAAGTCCTTGATCAAAGGTACCCGGTTCTCGGTTCGCTTTCCCAGCCGGATAGTGCCCATCTGCGTAAGGCTGCCGACGGGGTCAGCAACACCTTTCTTGATGGCTTCCACACCGGCTATGAAAGTGGTGCTCACGGCTCCCAGGCCCACTAGCAATACTCCCAGTTTGCCCTTGGGCTCAACAATCTCCGAAGTTTTTCCTGTTGGCATTCGTCACCTCTCAGTAAAAGTTACTGACGCAATGATACCCGGCGCGCCGCCTCGCGTTAGGAGGAATATTGCTCATTACTGGCGTTGGATTGCGGAAGTTCAGCGCTACCGCCAGCAGGCTGCTGAAAAACAAACGCGATCCACGAAACTACACGAAAGTATGCAAGCTAGCGAGGCCATTTATTTAGACTTATCAAATCGTGGCTAGACTGTTACGACACCGAACCATACTACCTGGGTCGTTGGTGATCAACGCCTTTACGCCCCGCGAACGAGCACGCTCAATCCAATCCGGATTATCGACGGTCCAGACTACCACCTCGAGTTGCGATTTTCTCGCTTGTTCTGTCAACCGACGGCTGGCTAATGTTTGATGCAGGCAAATTTCTTCCGCTCCACAAGCCATCGCTAGCTCGACCAGCTTGCTTCTCCTGACCAGGGTCACGGGAAGCGAGACCTGGGGCTCGAAAAGAGCTGCCGTGCGAATCGCCGGATCGATAGTTTTGAGCGCTTGCACTAGTGAAAGGCTAAAGCTTGAGACAACCACGCGCCCGGCAATTGCATGTTTTCTAATAGCGCCTGCTACCTCAGCAGCCAGTCTCTTCCCGTCGCCGGGCTGACTCTTCATTTCCAGATATAAGAGGGCGCCGGAGTCCGCGAAAAGATCAAACACTTGTTGCAGGCTCGGCAGTTTCTCATTCGAGAAGTTTACGTCTTGGGCGTTAGCACGCTGACTGAACCAGCTACCGACATCGGTTTGCCCGAGCACTTCTGCTGAGAGTCCAGCAACCGCGCCATCCATCAATCCGGTTCGTGCGAGCGTGGCGTCATGGATAACTACGGGCACGCCATCTTGCGACAGCCGGACATCAAACTCGATCCCCTCAGCCCCATCTTGAATTGCGCGGATAAAAGCAGTGAGCGTGTTTTCCGGGGCAATCGCCGAAGCCCCTCGATGTCCGATTATGAGAGGTAGGTTACTCACAAGTGATTGCTACCGAGAACGGGAGACGAGACGGCAAACAGATAAATTTCGAGACAAGAAGAAGGAGGTCAGTGCGCCAGGAAATCGTTCGTAGGCCTCTCATTCACACCCTGCTTTAGCTGGGTGGTGGTGAGACGCCAGTACTCTTTATTAACCGTTTTAACGGTTTCGGCAGCGCAACGAAACCGTTAAAACGGTTCGTTAGCTTGGTCGGTTCGCCCACCCAGCTAAAGCAGGGTGTGAATGAGAGGCAATTACAATATTCAGATTAGACTTTACCGAAAATCTTGGCGCACTGAGTAGGTCGCGATGGCAAGCCTACTGCTGTTTGGAAAGAAATTCTGGTTGGTTGGAGTTGCGCAGAACCTTCTTTAGCTTGATATCGAAAGTTCCGTATTCATTCTTAACCCGCGCACTTACCGGAAGGCGCCGGTCGTCTTCAGTAAACCAGATAGAAAACTGGCCGTCACTTTCAATCATCCGGCGTGGGCCGAATAGTTCGACTTCCAGCCGGATGGCGTTAACTCTTCCCAGCACCGTCTTGATCTGTTTCTTCTCTACCACCCGGATGGGAACGCGATAAACCTGACCTGAGTCGCTTAACACGAGTTCAAGGGTTTTCCCCACCTGCAGCGGTTGGGTTCTCAAGTAGTAGATGGCAGATAGAATATCCTGGACCGGGCCGGAAAATTCCGAGCTGACGGTGCGGGGGGGGCGCGACGGATCCCTGGGATCAGTTTCGGTCCACACGACCTTCCCAGCGACATTGTCAAAGACGGCTTCGCTGCTACGAATACGCTTTCCCTGTTCGTCGATTCTCTTGGTGTTTTGAACACCAAATGAAATCGGATCTACGATTGATTCCATTCGCTCGCGGAAACGCAAGTTGAACAACCTCGCAAAAAACCCTTTGCTCGATATGTCGCCTTTAAAGACCAGAGCGTAGGCCGCGGTTTTTTCGAGCGCGGCAGGATGAAAGTTTTTATCAGGCTGGTTCAAGGGAGTGCGGCTGGCGGTAAATCGAAAATCCGCAACACCCACTTTTCTTAGCAGGGCGCGGGAAAACTCGGCTTCATAAACCAACTCTTCCGCGGGTTCAAATGGCCTCTCCGAAATTGGCCGAACAGGCTTCTGGGCGTTGGCAAAGCCAGCCCCAACCGTGGTAAGCCAAAGAATCGCGATTAGTAGGTTACCTGATCGATTCATTTTAAGTAACAAGCTTTGAAAGCCAGTATTGCCCAGGCGGCCAACAATCCGAGCGTCGCGCGGTATTCTCGGTAACGCATGTAGAGACCACTATCGAACTTCGGAGATTGGCCTGCCTCATTACGAAATCGCGTAAAGCGCGGAAAAAATAGTGGCACCTCCGAAGCATAGCGATGATAGGAATTTCCAAAAATCTCAGCCAGAGTCGCGGATTCGACGCGCATGACCGGGAAATAGATGCCAAGAAAAAGGGTCGCAAAAAGGATCCCCAGTGGCCACCAGCCTGAGCCAATCGTAAATCCCAGCGCCAGAAGAAAACTACCGAGATACAGGGGATTGCGAGTGTAGGCGTAGGGACCAGACGTGGTCAGCGCGTCATCTTTCCTAACGTGGCCCGATGCCCAGGCGCGTATAGCCAGACCCAGAATCGAAATAGTTCCTCCGACGGCCAGGGGGAGGGGGCGCGGTTGGGCCAGGGAAATGAAAACTGCCGCACACACAAAACCGAGCGGCACTCGCCAGCGTTGAATCCAGGTTCCACCTCTACGCAATACAGCCAGCCTCCCCAACAAACAGATATCCTTGCCTGTGTTTGTTGTCGGCCTCCGAGTTTACAAAGTGACAGGCAAGAGTTTGCGTCCTTCTGCTCGCGGGATTCTGGTGACCCGTTCCAAACGTTCGGTCACTGCCTGTAGAAGCCGCTCGACTTCAATGTCCATGCAAATCCAATTAGAGCATGCACGGCGATGGCAGTCGGCGCGGCAGTCAATTTCAGCGCGCTCCACGCAAACGTCATCCTGGCGGGGGCTGCCGTTGCGCCACCACTCAGTTGGTCCAAAGAGACCGACCACCGGGGCGCCGCCGGCAACTGCGATGTGCGTTGGCCCGGTGTCTCCCCCAACATAGACTTGGGCGCGCTTAGCGAGGGCATAAAACCCTTTCAGCGAAAGACTAACGGCTCGCGCTTTGCCGCACCGGCTCGAACTCAGAACTCTTTTTGCCAGTTCGATTTCGCCAGGTCCGTAAGTGATAAGCGAGCGGAGAGCGTGATTGTCCCAGATCTGATCGGAAAGTTCACCGAAGCGCTCAGGACTCCAAAGCTTTGTCGGCCAGCCGCCACCGGGATTAAGAATCGCATAACCTTCCCCGGTCCCATCAAGTGCCTTATCTGCCTCGCTCTCATGACTTGAGTCCATCTGAATTGGAAACTCGAGGTCGTTTGAGTCTTGAGGCACAGGAATCCCAAGGGCGCTATTCACGAGACCCAGATTTTTGTGAATTACGTGCGTGTGTTTGGGAACAAAGACGGTTTTGGACAACAAAAACCGACTGGCTGGCTCCCGGAGACCTTCACGTGAAAAGCCAAAAATACGACGCGCGCCTGAAAGGCGCGCGATAGAAGCCGATTTGAGTAGTCCCTGGAAGTCGAGTGCAAGATCGAAGGCGCTGGCGCGTAACCGACGTAACTGCTGGCGCGGTGCCCGCAGCGTCTCCCCAGACATCAGTCCGCGCTTCAGCGCCTTCGTGTCGACTTCGATGAGGCGATCCAAAAACGGGTTGTCTCTTAAAATTTCTGCCACACGTTGTTCTACCACCCAGGAGATCTCTGCGTGCGGCAAGGCATGCCGGAGCGCTGCTAACGAAGGTAGAGTATGGACGATGTCACCAATGCTCCCCAGTTTAACTATTAGAATACGCACCTTCTGAATGGTAAATCGTATTCGGGGATTAGGCAAAACAACTTCGCCGGAGGCCCATGCCCTAATTTCATTCCTCCTTTGTGCCTTTGCGTGGTGACGGAAACCGCAGTTCCTTGCTGTTTTGCATTTCGACCAAACGAAAGCGATCCACGGAATCGCACGAACCGACGCGAAATCCTTGTTGGTGTCATTTCGTGCTATTTCGTGGATCGTCTCACGCACCTTTTAGTTAAAGAAACCGCCGGGCAGCCTCTTATGCCCCCGGATCGCTCTCCATTCTGTCCAGAATCTCGGAGGTTGAATGGGTTTTCGGATCACCTACTATGGCAACGCGTCCACCGTAGGAGCGGACCACATCGCGCTCGGGAACAGTCTCTTCAGTGTAGTCGGTGCCCTTCGCATGTATGTCCGGCCGGAGAGCAAGCAGAAGATTTTCTACGGTAGGCTCGTCGAAAATGGTGACGAGGTCTACAGCGGCAATTGAGGCCACCATCTCAGCCCGCTCAGTATCAGCCATGTTGGGCCGCCCGGGGCCCTTCAAGATTGCCACCTGCCTGTCTGAATTAATTCCGACCAACAGCAGGTCCCCCAGAGACTTGGCTCCCTGGAGATAACGGATATGGCCGACGTGAAGAACGTCGAAACAGCCGTTCGCAAACACAATCTTTGCTCCATTTTGTCTTGCGCTCTGGACGCGACCGATAAGGTCTGCTTGATTGAGAATGCGGTCGATTGATTTCGTTTCACTGAGGCTTATGCCAATAGCCTTGCGAATTTCATCCATGCTGATTCAGGTCGGGTGCATGCTGTCGTCAGTTAGGTCGCCCTAGAATGGAGACGTCCTGGGAGGAGCTGAAACTGAGCAGATGCTACTGAATAGGCTTTGACTCAAGCTTCTCAATACGGTCTTCTGCATCCCGCAAATCCGCACGGGAATCATGCGCAATAGCTTCGATGCGATCAAGACGCTTTGATAACTCTCGCCTCGTTCCTATGATCTCTTTGAGCGCCTGCTCCCAGATGGGCTTAGTGTCATATGAGCGCGCTTCGAGCTTTTGCATCCGTCCGTCGAGGTCACGCAGGCGCACTTCGAGCTTTTGCATGCGTCCGTCGAGGCCACGCAGGCCTGCATCAATAGTATCAAAGCGAGCAAGCACCCGTCCCTCGAAAGAACCTCCATTAGCCCCAGGCATGTTCTGTGTATTCTCTTCGCTCATGCCAGAGATTATGAATGCTATTGAAAGTTCATTCAAGAGGCTGACTGGACTGGACGCGAGCGACACACCCGCTTCAGTCAGCCCTTAGATTACCTTAGATGGCTCTGATTCACGTTCGATCACTGCGTAACACACTTTTCAATTCGTGACGTGAATTAGGGGGTTCCTTGAATGCGGTCGCTACCGCTCCCGGTTCTGTAGCGAGGCGGGTTGTGACGCTCCGCCGCGGCTTTCACTGTCTCAGCAGTGATTCAACCAGCTCCTCGCCAGTGACTGACGCAGTTCCACGCTTCATCACCACTAGCCCACCGGCATAATTAGCGAGGCGCGCCGCGTCGGGGAAGGACGCATCGGAGGCCAGCGCCAGCGTGTAGGCCGCAATCACTGTATCCCCGGCGCCGGTGACATCCACCGGCTCACTCCCGCCCACCGCATCGATGGGCACAGGCGCAACCGCCTCTTCGAAAAGCATCATACCGTGACTGCCGCGAGTGATGAGCAAGGCGCGGTAGCCCAGCCGTTCGCGCATTTCCTCGCCAGCCAATTCCAGGTCCGTGACATTCGCCAGTTGTTTGCCCAGAAGTTGTTCGACCTCGACCTCGTTTGGAGTCGCCGAAGTGAAACCTTCAAACTGGGAGAGCCTAAAGCGGGAGTCAACCAGAACCGGAATTCCTTTGCTGGTTGCGGCGTCCTTAATGACCTTGGCCACTTCCTGGCCGCCCACGCCATAGTTGTAGTCGGAGATTATTGCGGCATCTGAGGTTTGCACCTCCTCGATGATCCGTTTTCGCAGCGGTTTGTGGAACTCGGAGTTCAATGGCGCTCCCTCATAGTCAAGTCGAATGACCTGCTGACGAGTCGAGTGGAGTTGGCCCGCGAGAATTCGCACCTTGGTAGTTGTTTGAACCTTCTCAGATATCAGCAAGCCTCGGCAGTCCACTCCCGCCGTCTCCAACCTTTCCACCAGCGCTTGCCCGGCGGCATCTTCACCAACCACCCCAATTAAGGAGACGCCGGCGCCGAGTGAGACGAGATTCATCGCACAGTTGGCCGCGCCCCCCGGTACTGTTTCGGTTTGCTCGTGACGGAGAATGAACACCGGCGCTTCGCGCGAAACTCTGCTGATGGCTCCATAGACGAATTGGTCCGCTATTGCATCGCCAACGACCAGGATCCGGCGTCTCGGAAAGCGCTTCACGATGCTGAGCAGCCGCTCTTGCAGCAATGTTCGCGCGATCGTCATGGGCGTTTTCCAAGCGGTTCTTCGATTATTCTCTTCACGGCGTCCAGCAAGTGATTTGCGGTCAAGTCTGGCTGATGATGCCAGTTCTGTCGCTGATGCTCCCATTCGCCGCGACCGTAACCACTCATGACGAAGGCAGAGTTAACCCCCGCGTTGCGGGCCAACTCAATATCACCATAGCGATCCCCAACCACCCAGCTTTCTGCAAGATCGATGTCAAACTCTTCGGCGGCGCGGCGTATCAGTCCCGGCTTGGGCTTGCGACAATCGCAGTCAAGTCGGTAGGGTGGGTCTCCGACCGAGGGATGATGGGCACAGTAGTAAATCGCATCGATTCGCGCATCGGTGGCCGCCATCTCTTGTTTCAACGATTCATGGATATTTTGAATCATGTCTTCGGCGAAATACCCGCGGGCAACGCCGGCCTGATTAGTAACGACGATTGCCAGCCAACCACTGTCGTTCAGCAGCTTGATGGCGGCGGCGGAATAAGGGAAGACACGAAAACGCGAAGCGTGATTAATGTACCCAACCTCTTCCGAAATCGTACCATCGCGATCGATGAAGACAGCTCGATGCATATTTGATATCTTGCCTTGAGATCCACCAACCCACTTACAATCTACGCCAGACTGATGGCGATTCTAGAGTAGTTTCTCGCAACCAACGCCGCAGTCTTTTTTCGTGCGGATTCGTGTCATTTCGTGGATCGTGTTTTGCTTGCTTACTACGATCCACGAAATAACACGAAAAATCACGAAACCAAAACGTCTTGAGATTCGAAAACCACGAACATTTTTTTGAATGTGGTAAAGGTCTTCTTGGGACCTGGCCTCAGGCTAAACCTTGCGGAACCACTGAAGCTTCCAATTCGTTAGTCCGCAAGCTCCGGCGGGTTGCTGTCTTCCTTTCAAGCAGTAACCGCGCGCGCTCGAAAACATCCTGCGCGCTGATCGCGCTCATGCAGCGATGATCGATCGGACAATCCCGCAACATACACGGCGCGCAGTCTGGCGGGTGGCGCACAATTTCGGCAAGTGTGGAAAACGGACGCGTCGTCAAGGGGTTAGTAGGCCCGAAGATGACCAGGGTCGGCCGCCCGAGCGCCGATGCGATATGAGCGGGACCGGTATCGTTCGTAATCAGCAGATCCACCAGGCTGAGAACAGCGGCAGCCTGCGCCAGGCTGGTTTTGCCCGTAATTATAATTGGCTTATTGCGCATCCGCCGGCTGACTTCCTGCGAGACATCCAGCTCCTCGGGCGAGCCAATCAGTAAAACTTCAGCGTTTAGCTCATCGATCAAACTGTCGCCCAGCGCAGCGTAGCGCTCGGCCGGCCAACGCTTTGCGCGGCTGTTTATCGAACCTGGACATAGGGAAACCACGGCGCGTCCCTCGCGGAGACCGTGCGCGCGGAGTAGATCTAATGCTTCGAACTGACGACGTTCAGAAATTTGCAAGGAGGCATCTGGAGGCCTCCCGGCAATTAGTTCAGCTCCGACAAGCGCCCGTTCAAGCTCCGCGACAATGTTCAGGTAGTAAAAGATTTCGTGCTTGGAACTGCGCCATTCAGGAACCGGCACTGGATTGGTTAGCAGCCAGCCGCGTCCATCAGTTGCATACCCAATGCGAAAGGGAACTCGAGCCAGGGCAGGGACCAATGCTGCTTCAAAGGCGTTGGGAAAAAGAACGGCGAGATCGAAGTTCCCCCGGCGCCATTCGGCGGAATGTTTGGCAATTGACCAGAGTCCGCGCCGGTCGTAGATCAGCAGATCATCGAGAAAGTCTGCATCGGCGAAGAGATCTTTGGCCCAGAGCCTGGTCGCCAGAGTTATGTGAACACCGGGGAGTAAATGGCGAAGCGCTCGCAAAGCGGGTACAGTCATCACGGCGTCGCCCACCCAGTTTGTGCCGCGAACTGCGACGCGATTGATGTTTTGCAGTTTAAGAGTTCTCATTGCCCCGCATCAAACGGCTGACTGACGGTTCGGAGATTAGAGCAGGCTTCGCAACCCATCTTTCAGTCCGATCTCCGGCTGCCAGCCCAGTTGCTCGCGAACCAGGGTCAAATCAGAAACATAATTGACGGGCACCGGATGCGAGAGCGCATCATTGCATTCAATAACTGGCTCGATCTGAATTAGCTTCCCTACAGTGCTGATCATCTCGGTCAGGGTGGCCGCATTCTTTTGCCCGCCGCCAAGATTATACAGGCCGTAGGAGTTAGACGAGGCGATGAACGCCTGGCAAGCTCGCGAAAAGTCGTCAACGTGCAGGATATCGCGAATTGCATGCCCACCCGCGGGGACTTGAATCGGCCAAGCTCGTTTGACCGACTCTACGTAGTGTGTGACAAAGCCGTATTCATTGCCGTCGGAGGGACGCGCGTAGACCGTGGAGAGCCGAAAGATGCAGGCCCGCACATTTCGCCGTCGTGCATAGTAGTCGAGGTAGCGCTCGCCAATCAGCTTCGACCACTCGAGCGGTGTCTGGTTACAATAGTCAGTTGGACATGTTTCCGGAACCGGATCGTATACGGCCGCATTCGCGCCATACACGTCCTTTGTGGATGCAAAAATAAAGACGGAACCGGGCTTCATCTGACGAATGACATTGGCGGTCCCTTCAGCGTTGGTGCGAAAACTCAGGTCGGCCGCTGAGGGGTCTTTATCGAGATAGGCTGCGAGGTGGATGACGACGTCGTAATTCGCCGCCCGTTCGACATCGCTTTGATTAAGTATGTCGAGATTCGAGCGGCGCGAGAAATCGTCCGCTTCAAAAAACCGGCGTACATGAACTCCAAGATAACCACTGCCGCCGGTAACAAGAATTCTCATTGATTAGTCTTTGGAGCCTCTTTTTTTGCGCGGCTTCGTGAGATTTCGTGGATCGAGTTTTTGCCCCCGGGAATGCGATCCACGAAATGACACGAAAAATCACGAACTCAAAGCGCCCAAGGAACATAAAAATT
Source organism: Acidobacteriota bacterium (assembly GCA_030859905.1). Taxonomy (GTDB): domain Bacteria; phylum Acidobacteriota; class Blastocatellia; order Pyrinomonadales; family Pyrinomonadaceae; genus PSRF01. Next base: position 3,428 of record JALZJF010000230.1, on the reverse strand, counting down.
GTGGCGAAAATGCGACCGGTGATAGTCGCGGGCGCGCGGTCGCCGTAGCCTACCGTGTAGCTGTCTGAGTGGCCGCGTAGAGGCTGTCAACTATTGACCAGCCTTCGATTAGATTGAAGCCCCAGGGTCCCCAGCGCTGTTGCCACGGCCACTGCCAGAACCGCATAGCGAATTCTAAAGCGGTTTTCCGCGAGTTTCCTCGCCGCGGGGGATGTTAGACTCACATGCCAGCAATCGCATCAAAGTAGCTGCTTTTGGAGCACCGTCACGTTAACCAATGGAAAAGTGGGTGTCAATTGGAAACGCCAGCTCCCTGGCGCGCGTCAGACGCGTTTTCGCGTATTATGTCAGCACTGCCGCCCGTTTCGCAGGCTAGCGGCTTTGCCATCTACCCTGGGGCTCACGCCCCAGACTTATACTGTCGCCTGCTTCGCAGGCTGAAATGCTAGTTAAGCGCGCCCGCTTACCTTTGCCGGGGGGTCAGGCGACAGCAGTTGTAGGCTCTGTAACGGTTTTTAATTGTAACAACCACTATTTACTGACACCCTACGCTTTATGCCGGTGCGCTATCCGCCTCCTGACAGAATTTCTCCCGTCGCTCGCGACGAAGGAAGCTTCACGCGACGAAAACGAATCATTAGATATGAGGAGGCTGGTCCCGGATTCGGACGGCGGGTCGGGCGGCGGCTTCTGAACGCCTGGTTAGTAATCCCTCTCGCTATCATTGCTACCCTCGTGTTGGTAGTGCTGGTTTACTACTGGACGAGCTTCTCTGGACGCATCGATAACCTTCTCAAAGGCGAGGTCTTTACGCGTTCAGCCGGCATCTACGCGGCGCCTAAACAACTTCGCGCCGGAGAAACACTTTCTCGGGACGACCTCATTGCCTACCTGAAGCGCGCCGGCTACGTCGAAAGGACTCAACAGGCAGACACTAAGCGGGGCCGATATGCGCTCGATGATTCAACCGTTGAGATCGAACCCAGCTACTATTCCTCCGTCGATGGTCAGAACCAGTTTCAGAGCGTGCGAGTGCAGTTTTCGCGGAATGCAAAGTCGATCAGCTCAATATTGCAACTGAGAGGAAATACGCGGCTTGACAAAACGTGGCTCGAGCCGGAACTGATAAGTTCCGTGACCGGACAGGAGCGCGCGAAACGGAAAGTGGTTGGCTTCAATGATCTGCCGGTCCATCTGGTTAAGGCGATCACCGTGACTGAAGATCGAGCATTCTTCGAGCACTACGGCGTAAACATTCGCGGGATCCTGCGAGCTCTGTCCAGGCGCTATGACAACTCTGATCCTAATTCACCCATAGCGCGACAGGGTGGGTCGAGTATTACGCAGCAGTTAGTGAAGAATCTCCTCCTCTCTCCGGAAAGAACATTGCGGCGCAAGGTGGCCGAGGCTTACATGTCAGTGATTATCGAGACCCGGCTCACCAAGGAGGAGATTTTCGCGCTCTACTGCAATCAGGTCTACCTGGGCCAACAAGCTGGATTTTCCATACACGGTTTTGGACAGGCCGCTGTTGCGTATTTTGGTAAAGACGTGACCAACCTGACATTGCCGGAAGCTGCGTTTCTGGCCGGACTCATTCGCAGCCCAAATCGCTACAATCCCTACCAGGAAATGGACACGGCGACCGCCCGTCGTAATCAGGTGCTGGATTCAATGGTAGAGGCCGGGGCGATCACTCGAGAGGAATCTGACCGGGCCAAGGCGGAACCGCTGAAAGTCGTGGCCGTCAGAGGTCGCATCGACGCTTCGGATGCGCCATATTTTGCCGACTACGTTCAAAATCAACTGGGTGACATTATCGCCGGCCAAGGCGCTGCCCAGCATCTTCGCATCTACACGACTATCGACATGGATTTACAACGGGCGGCTTATGCGGCCCTCGCAAAACAAGTCGCCGCGCTGGATAAGGTGCAAACCAGGCGTTTCGCGCCAGGAACACTTCAGGCTTCGTTGGTTGCGATGAATGCCAAGACCGGTGAGATCGTGGCGATGGTGGGCGGGCGCGACTATTCGAAGAGCCAATTCAACCGTGCCTCAGATGGCTTTCGCCAGCCCGGTTCCGTCTTCAAGCCATTCGTTTACGCCACCGCGCTGAATACGGCATACGATCCGGTGCCCCGTGTGATTACGCCGGCCACGACGTATGTCGACGAACCAAAGACATTCTCCTACGACAATCAGGAGTATTCGCCGGGAAACTTCGGCCTGAGCTATTCGCGTGGCCCGGTGACACTTCGAGATGCGCTGGTTAACAGCCTTAATGTGATCACGGTCGAGGTAGCGATGGAAGTCACCGTCGGACGCGTAATGAATCTCGCAGGTAGAGCCGGATTGCCAAAGCCACCACGCGGTTTTCCAGCAATGGCGTTGGGAACACATGAAGCCACGCCGCTGCAAGTGGCAACCGCGTACACAGCCTTTGCAAACCTGGGAACGCGCTCGACGTCGGTGGCAATCAATCGCATCACCACCGGAGAAGGCGTCACGATTGCCGCGCCCACTGCGCAGAAAAATGAAGTAATGCGTCCCGACGTTGCTTACGTCATGAACTCGTTCATGAAAGACGTCGTCAATCGGGGAACCGCAACCAAGGTTCGGGCCCGGGGGTTAAAGGCAAATGTTGCCGGTAAGACTGGTACTTCGCGCGATGGGTGGTTTGCCGGCTTTACCCCAAACCTGGTTTGCGTCGTCTGGGTTGGTTTTGATGATGGTTCGCAGCTCGGTTTGACCGGGGCGAATTCCGCGCTGCCAATCTGGACTGACTTCATGCAGGTGGCACTGAGCGAACATCCCGAGTGGCAGGGTGACTGGAAGATGCCGGAAGGCATACAGCAGGCAGAGATCGACCCGACGACAGGACAGTTGACTACCCCAGATAATCCGAACAGGCGCAGCGAATTGTTTATCAATGGAACTTTGCCGACTCCGACGTCAACTGAGCTTCTCGAAGAGGAAGCAATTCCAGACGGCGAAGAGGAGATGATTCCTGAGAGCGAAAATTATGGCCCAACACCCCAGCTTCCCCAGACAGCTACACCTCGACCCGAATCGGCTCCTCGAGCGGCTGGAGAGGGTGTGCGCCTGGAGGGGTCCATTACGCTCGATATCGATCCGAGTACCGGCTTAATTGGCGTGGAGACGTGCCCGGTGATTCGCACGAGAACTTTTGTTATTGGAACAGAGCCGAGGACATACTGCGGACCGGAGTATCATCGCGGCAAAACTGTGGATCCTTCCATCTCTCGACCTCGCGTCGTAGCAACTCCTCCGCGATAAAACCTCTCTCTAGTCCGGATTATTCATGAACTGCGGTGTTTTCAGTAAGCCTGCGGTAGCAGGCGAAAGCATAAAGACTGGGGCGTGAGCCCCAGGCCTCTGCAAAACAAAGTCCTAAGCCTGCGAAGGCA
>JALZJF010000037.1 GCA_030859905.1 Acidobacteriota bacterium | reverse complement strand
GCGAACTCAATGGCCGCTCCTCCCCAGTTGCTCGACACTTAAACCAATGATTCGCCTGTCGTCTTCGGCTCGAAGATCTCGCCTGATCTCCTCCTCAGCCAAACTTACGCTTTGCTGGGCTGCGAATTCGCGTAGATCCTGAACTGCTGCTTTGCCAGCACTCTCGATTTCTCTCTGAGCCTGTTGTTTCAATTTCGTCATTTCCGTCTCGGTAGCAATCTTGATGCGTTCGCGCTCTGCTTCCGCTTCCACCTTCGCCTGTTCTCGGATCGACGAGACTTCCTTATCCATTCGCTGGATTTTTGCCTCCATCTCGGCGAGCTTCGCCAACGCCTGCTCCTTCTCCTCGCGAGCTCTCTGGAGCTCTCGCTTGATTCCTTCTCCCCGTGCTCTTAACGCTTCGCTAATGGGTCGTCCTAACCGGCGATGTAAATAAATGGCCCCGGCAATGAACAGAGCCAAATTGACAAATTTCCAAAGCTCCAAACCAGGGTAGTTCCACCAGACGCCAGCTTCTAAACTCAATGTGGCAAACGCGAAAGGGTACATAACAACAATTCATCGTCCAGTGACGATCAACTCACTCGCCGGCGCCGGTAATTGGTCTTCCCAGGATCTGAGAGCTAATTCTCAACGCCGTCTTTCTGGCTTCTTTCGAGAGGGCCTCACGAGCGACCTCGGTTTGCGACTTTATCTCTAGCCTCTCGGTAGATGTTTGCTTGCTGAGGAACTCCCTGGCTATAGCAATTTGCCGATCCCTTTCACGAATTGCCTGAGCTCGCTGCCGCTCCAGCAGTTGGTAGCCCTCAGCCCGGGCGCCCCGCAACGCTTGTTCGTATTCCCGAAGACTTTGCTCCACACGCACTACCGTTTGGCCGGCCTCGCTCCGAAGTCCCGAGGTGCGTCGCTCCCGTTCCTCCAGGATCCGATTAATAGGTCCAAAGAGCGTCCGGTTCAGAATTATCACCATGATGATGATGATGCCCCCGTGCAAAATCAGCGTGCCGTCGGGTACCAATTGGATGGAATTCCCAGCTAGTCCGAGGATAATTATTCCCATAAGTTAAACAGTTTGCCGCCGCCATTCGCCGACAAACACCACCATCTCAAAAGTTTGCGAGTCTAGCACCCAGTTTAAAACTCGGTCAAGGTCAACTACGCCTCCCGACGGCATTCCCGACGGTGAACCGATGGCTAGCCCAATAGTACACAGTACATCCGGCTTCAACGCGCGTGCCCTAGACCGGTGTACTATGTACAGTAGGCCCCCGCACTGTCTAGCCGGGCAAGGAGGCCGGCAACAGCAAACGGAACAGGCGTTCGAGGTCGGCAGAATTGTAATACTCAATTTCTACCCGTCCGCTCTCGCCATTTTGATTCTGAGTAATACGCACCTGTGTCCCCAGGTGTCGCCTCAGTTTCGACTCAGCCGCTCGCATATTGGGATCATTCCGTTTAGGCTTTGCGGCACGCGGCTTTGATCTCGAACCATCTAACTCCCGGACCAGTCGTTCTGTCTCTCTAACGGACAAGCCGCGCTCGATAATTCTCTTCGCAATGCGACGCTGTGTGTCGCTATCACTTGTCGCCAGAAGTGTCCGGGCATGGCCGGTTGACAGCTTGCCTTCTTCGATTAGGCGCTGAATGTCAGGGGGTAAACGTAAGAGACGAAGGTAGTTAGTTATGTATGAGCGATCCCGGCCCACGCGCTCAGCGAGAGTTTCCTGTGTGAGACCAATGGAATCAATCAGCTTCTTGTAGGCGTGCGCCTCTTCGATTGGGTTTAAATCCTCGCGCTGGATATTCTCGATTAGTGCCAGTTCCAGAACCTTGTCGTCTGGAACGCTTCGGACGACCACCGGAACATGAGTCAAACCGGCCAACTGCGCAGCCCGCCAGCGCCGTTCACCAGCAATCAACTCATAGTGGTTGCCCTTCCTTCGCACCAGCAGCGGCTGGACCACGCCATTCGATCTGATCGACTTCGCGAGCTCTTCTAATCTGGCTTCGTCGAATCGAGTCCGAGGCTGCATGCTGCCAGGCTCAATTCTGTCGATCTGAATCTCATCAGGCTCTACGGTTGAACCTGTTTGATCAGCCGACAGCAATGCCTCCAGCCCCCGGCCCAGCGGATTTCGCGTCATGAGCAAGTATCTCCCTGGCTAAATCGATGTAGGCCTCTGAGCCTTTCGAATGTTTGTCATACAAGATTATCGGCTTTCCGTAACTCGGGGCTTCCGCGAGCCGTACATTCCTCGGGATGACAGTGCTCAGAACCTGTTGACCGTAAAAGTCTCTCAGATCCGACGCCACCGCGGCAGACAGTCTTGTGCGCTCGTCGTACATAGTGAGTAGAAGGCCTTCGATCGTAAGCGTCGAATTATGCAACCGCCGAATTCGGGCGAGAGTGTCGAAGAGCTCTGTTACTCCCTCAAGAGCGTAGTACTCGGCCTGGATGGGAACCAACAAAGACTTCGCGGCAATAAGTGCGTTCAGCGTCAAAAGACCAAGCGAAGGAGGGCAATCGATTATGATGAAGTCGTAGTCATCATCCACCGCCGCCAGTGCTTCTCGAAGCCTGAACTCGCGCCTGTCCAGGTCCACCAACTCGACTTCGGCTCCAGTCAAATCCTTGTTAGCGGGGGCAATATGAAGGTCGGCGATCTCAGTCGGGAGGATCACGCTTTTGACCGGGTCAGCCAAGACGATGCTGTGATAGAGACTTTTTCGGAAACTCCCACGAAGGACACCAACTCCCGAGGTGGCATTTCCCTGCGGGTCAGCGTCCACCAGTAATACCCGTACGCCTTCGCTTGCGATGGCTGACGCCAAATTGACCGCAGTCGTTGTTTTTCCCACGCCGCCTTTCTGGTTTGCGACTGCTATTGTCTTGGCCATGAACTGCTGTATTCTTCTCCTTATTTCGGGCAGGCTAAATTACCACAGATTTGATGTTTCACGTGGAACAGTTTGCGAGACCCTAGGGAAGCCGGACGCAAGTTATTTAGGCCGCCTGAGGCTGAACAGTTAAGTGGACAAGCAAGGTTGATAGTGCGGCCGGTGTGAGACCGGGTATACGGCGAGCGTCCCCAAATGTCCGGGGTTGAGCCCGTTCCAAACGCTCAATCATTTCATGTGAAAGTCCGCTCAACCCCCGGAAACTGAAACCTGACCAAATCTGCAGGCTGTCATGCTGGTGCAGCCGCCGCAGGGTGAGCCGCTGACCTTCCATATACCCGGCATAAAGCGAGTCCGCCAACCCAGACTCAATCTCGGAATCGGTTATTCCAGGAAGCTGCTCCATTGGCAATACCGAACGTATGATGTCCACGCCCACGCCTGCCCGTTTTCCAAGTTGTGCTACGGTTATGGAATCTCCCAGATCCACCCCGAGCTTGGAGCTAATCGCAGCATACGCGGCGTCGGAACGCTTCAGCCGGGTCCCTTCGAGCATTTTACTCAATCGCACGATTCGATCTCTTCGCTGATTGAATCGCTCCCAGTCGCAGTCGCCCACCAATCCTACGTCCCGGCCGTATGGCTCAAGGCGCTCATCTGCGTTGTCGTAGCGGAGAGCTAGTCGATTCTCCGCACGAGAGGTGAAAATTCGATAAGGCTCATCCACGCCCTGGGTTATGAGGTCATCAATCAAAACGCCGATGTAGGACTCGTCCCGTCGCAACCGAAATTTTTGTCGCCCCTGAACTACTAGAGCCGCATTGATCCCGGCAATCAGCCCCTGGCAAGCAGCCTCCTCATAGCCTGTGGTCCCGTTGATCTGCCCAGCGTGGAAGAGGCCTGAAACGCGAGTGCTTTGCAAATCCGGACCCAGCTCTCGAGGATCGACGAAATCATACTCGATGGCATACCCCGGCCGGATAATTCTCGCCTCCTCCATGCCCGGGATTAATCTAACTAACTGCTGCTGAAGCTCCGCCGGTAAGGAGGTGGAAAAGCCGTTCAGATAAACCTCATTCGTGTCGTGACCCTCGGGTTCCAGAAACAACTGGTGACGATTCTTATCCGCGAATTTTACTACCTTGTCCTCAATCGAAGGGCAGTATCTGGGTCCGATCCCCCGGATTTTCCCAGAGTATAAAGGAGACAGATGAAGATTTCGTCTGATAGCGTCGTGTACGAACGGTGACGTGTACCCTATATAACAAGCAAGTTGGGGCTGCAAAATATCATCTGTCGCGAATGAGAACGGCACGGGCACTTCGTCCGGCGGTTGGGGCTCGAAGGCGGACCACTCAATAGTTCGCCCGTCGAGTCGTGGCGGGGTCCCTGTCTTCAGCCTCCCCACAGGGAACCCCAGGCGCTTCAGCGCCTCCGCCAGCTCAATCGAAGAAGGTTCCCCAGTTCTTCCCGCTTTGTATGTTTGTCGGCCAGTATGAACCACACCGTTGAGAAAGGTTCCAGTTGCTATAACTACTGCCGGCGCGCCAAATCTCCGACCGTCCTGCAATTCAATTCCAGACATTCTTCCGTGGCGAACCAGCAGATCCAGCACCGTTCCCTGCCGCAGGTTCAAATTCGGTGTCCCCTCCAGAGTCTTCCTCATGTCCCAGCGATACAGCGAGCGGTCGGCTTGCGCACGTGGAGACTGCACGGCTCGACCTCTCGAACGGTTCAAGAGCCTAAACTGAATACCTGCTCGATCCGCGACTCGCCCCATAATTCCCCCGAGGGCGTCTATCTCCCGGACCAGATGTCCCTTTGCGATCCCTCCAATGGCTGGATTGCACGACATCTGGCCGATAAGATCCAGGTTCATTGTCACGAGCGCCGTCTGCGAACCAAGTCTTGAGGCGGCGGCCGCGGCCTCGCAGCCGGCGTGACCACCGCCAATAACGATTACATCGAAAACTTCGTCAAAACTCATCTCTATTTCCCTACGCAGAACGTGGCAAAGATTTCCGACAGGATCTCATCAGTCGTAGTCTCGCCGGTTATCTGCCCCAAAAATCTTAGTCCGTTGTAAAGTCCAATTAGCACCAGCTCCTCACTCGCCCCATCCAGCAGCAAATCTAACGACGACTGAACCTCTTTGCGCGCTCGAAGCAATAGATCATAGTGCCGCGCATCTGTAATCAAAAAGCCCGCATTTGACGAATCAATGGATCCAAATGGCTCAAGTATAGCAGCACGCAACGTTTCCAAGCCGAATCCCATAACCGCAGATACGTTTATTGTTCTCCCGGCAAAGCCCGATCGAGATTTCTCCAGAAGTCCGAAAGACGGTGCATCGCTCTTATTGATGGCCACAATATGCCGTGTATTCCTTGCTTGCGAGAGCACGCTAAAATCCTCCGCGCGGAGGTGCTCTGACCCATCAATGACGATCACCAGCAAATCCGCCTCCGCCATTGCTTGACGCGTGCGCTCGACTCCCATGTTCTCAATTTTATCCGTCGAATCATGCACACCGGCTGTATCCGTCAAGAGAATCGGAACGCCCTTGAGACTGATGCGCTCGGTTAAAGTATCACGAGTGGTCCCCGGAACTTCTGTTACAATCGCGCGATTTGAAGACAGTAACCTATTGAATAGACTGGACTTACCAACATTCGGCCGTCCTGCGAAGGTTACTTTTAATCCGTCGCGCAGCAGGTGGCCGACTTCGAATGTGGAACCCAGCGTATCAAGCTCCTTTGCAACTTCCGTTAACTCTCCGGCGAGGTGCCGCTTCCTCAGCGGCGGCAGGTCGTCTTCAACGAACTCAATGGCCGACTCCAGTTGAACTATTGTCTGAATCAATTTCTGTTGCGGTCCCTGGAGCCGCGCCGATAGTTCCCCCATCAGTTGACGAAGCGCCTGTTGTGCCGCCGCTTCGGTCTGTGAGTTGATCAAGTCGCGAATAGCTTCGGCCTGGCCCAGGTTTAATTTTCCATTACTAAGCGCACGCAAGGTGTACTCACCTGGACCGGCCAAACGAGCGCCTAACGCTAGCGCCAGGTCTACCACCTGCCGCAGAATAACCGGGGAGCCGTGGCAACTGATCTCAACCACGTCCTCTCCTGTGTATGAGTTGGGTGCGGGGAAATAAGTTAGGAGTGCTCGGTCGAGGATCGAATCAGAACTGTTGGATCTGATACTTCTCAGAACAGACTGCGAGGGTTCCGGCTTGAACTGACTGTCGCCAACGATGGACCTAATGATCGCCAGTGAGTCTGGCCCACTCAGTCGGATGACACCTATGGCGCTGCGACCGGCGGGCGTGCCCAATGCAACTATCGTGTCCATTACTGCCCATCAAGTGGTCTTCGGGAACAATATTTAGAAGTGCAAGCTACAGGTACCAGCTACGCGCTGCTTTTCTTAGGTACGACCCTAAGCCTACGCTCCTGGCCTTCCCCCACAGATTCCGACTGCAAGTCTTCGCTTTCGGCCAGGGTCACATGAATTACTCTCCGTTCCTGCGCATTCATCGATCCAAAAGTGAAAACCGCGCCCGTTGCCCGGACCTGAGCCGCAGCGTGCAACGCCATGGCGCGCAACTCGGTCTCCCTGGTGGCGCGGAAACCGTGAACATCGCAGACGATCCGCTGCCCTGCCGGCAGACTTCGTCCGAATCCCTGATTAACTAGATGTTGCAGTGCTTCGAGCAGTTCTCCGCCCTCAGACTGGAGCAGTTCAGCATCCCTGCCGTCAAGGTTTAGAAGGCACCGATCCGCAGCCTGCTCAGCCGCGACCTCAAGCGCAAGTCCAGCTCTTTCTAGAACTGACTGAAGAAAACTCCCGGCTCGTTCACAAGTCTCATCCATCTTTAATTGAACTCCACGCTAGTTTTACGCCTTAGACGTCGCTAGTTTCTTGGTTGGTCTTTGGGGTTCTTTGGTTGGTCCTTGCGGCCGCTTTTCCGGCGGCGGCCCCTCATCGCCCTCGGATTTCGTCAGGTGATTTATCAGAAACTGCTGGCTGAAGCCTACAATGTTCCCAACCAGCCAGTAAAGCAACAACCCCGACGGCGCACCCCATAACACGTAAAGCATAAACAGCGGCATCCCGATAGCCATCATTTTCCGTTGCAGAGGATCCGCCGACGGCGCCGGAGTAATCAATTGTAGAACGATCATGGTGCCGGCCATAAGAAACTCGAGTATATGAATTGGATCACCGGCGGAGAGATCCGGTAACCAAAGGAAAGTTGCCTGACGAAAATCAAGAGAGATTGTGATCGCGCGATACAGCGCGAAGAGAAAGGGCATCTGAATGAGGAGAGGCAAGCAACCCCCTAGAGGATTCCCCTCTTTCATCAGACGCAACTGCTCCATCTGCAGCTCCTTCAATCGCGGATCGTTCTGTTTCATTCCCTTGATCTTGTCTTGCAGCTCTTTCATTTTGGGCGCTAGCTTCTGCGCCTTTTTCATGGCCTTCGAGGAGCGCCATTTCAGAGGGAAAAAGAGTGAGTAGATAACGATGGTAAATAGGATGATTGCGACACCGTAACTACCAGTATGCTGATGTAAAAACCGTATGGCTTTTAGAATGGGAACAGCAATCGGACGTGACAACCAACTGAACCAGCCATAATCGATCAGGCCATCAAGGTCGACACTTCTTCCCACAGACTCTTGAAGCTTCTCCCCGGCGCCGGTCAAAATGTAATGGTCCTTGGGACCCACGTAGAGCGTCGTTTTCGACCCGTCGCTGGTGATGGGTACCAAAGCCGATATTAGATATCTGCTCTCTTGCGAGCCATTGGTCGGATGGTTGTATTGAACCGTACTATACTCAAGACCGTCGAATCTCTTCGAGGGTATCGCCACCATCGCGAAATAAGTGTCACCCACGCCCGCCCAATCAACGGGTCCCGCAACACTCAAATGATCCGGGCTGCCCGTGTTGGCGTTGATTGCCGCCGCCGCATGACGCTCGACCTCATCCCCAACCGCCGCAATCGCTTCGGGCGCTACCGAGTAAAACGTGTAGTATTTGATCCCCTGATCGCCAATGGCAGGTCCGATTTTAAGCTTGACTTGAGGAATGACCTGATCGCCGCGCTTAATAAATACTTCTAAGTCAGTGCTATACCGTTCGGCATCGAAGGTAAACCTCTTCGTCACGTCTAATCTGGTTTCCGTATCACGAATCAGAAAAGTGATCGATCTCTTCTCATTCCCATTAATTGTGATCTCAACGTCGCCGTTTGCGGTGTCTACACCCTCGACCTGATAGTTTGTCGTTGCCAGAAGTATGTCGAGAGAGCTGTCGCCAGTAATAATCTGCAGGGGTGTCTCGCGCGGTTGGCGCTCTAGCCCCTCGGGCGAAATCAGCTCCAAAGGAACCTTATTGTTCTTATCCCCAGCAACGGAATAGATCTCACGCCCACTGTCCTTGTTCTTTTTAATTATCCAGCTAGCTACGACGGCCCCAAGGCTATCCAGCTTCGCTTCATAAAGAGGCGTTCTAATCCGCAAGGTTCTGCGCCCGACTTGCGCAGCAGGGTCCACTGCCGGCGTTGAATTAGAGGCCGGGGGCCGGGGGGTTCCTATGGGACTAGCCGGCGTTGCGGTAGGTGGGAGCGCTGGCAAATTCTCCGCCGGCTGGTCCTGGGAAGGCGGTTTCACAGGGAAGAGGTAGCTCCACGAAAAAAGGATCGCCGTGGAAATCAATAACGCGAGCATCAAACGCTTCTGTTGCATCTTGGGTTTAGAAGGCCCGCCGCCCAGACTTCGCCGGACTTTTTCACTTCAAAGGATCATACCCCCCGGGATTGAAAGGATGGCAGCGCAATAGCCTTCTTAGCGCAAGCGAACTTCCCCGGAGCGCCCCATAACGTTCTATTGCCTCTATGGCATAAACCGAACAGGAAGGTACAAATCTACAAGCAGGCGGAAGCAGAGGCGACAGAGCTAGTCTATAAAACCTTAGGAATGAAATTAAAATTATCTTCACACCATTTGTGCTTCAACCACACGGGCGGCTCCTTCTTCGTTCTGCACTCGATCGATCATCTGCTCAAACTCATCAGATAACCGTCGACTCTCAAGGGATAATAGTGACCTCCTGGCGTTCAGTACCCAATCGTATCTTTCCTTCATTAGGTCGAGGCGCGGTTTGGTAAGCCTAAAAGCCTCACGAAGCAAGCGCTTGGCCCGGTTCCGATCTACTGCCCCGCCCAGCGCCTTTCGTGAAGCTGTGATTCCCAGGCGATGTTGTTTTAGAGAATTTGGTAGCACAAAGACCGTCAGGAGATGGCCATCGTAACGCTTCCCAGTTCGATAAACCCTCTGAAAATCGCTGCTACCGCGAAGGTTCGTTTGCATAGAGCGAAAGTTAGTAATGAAACGGTGAGAGACGCTTTCGTCCCTTGGCTCGCCTCCGTTTCAGCACCAACCTGCCATTCTTGCTTGCCATCCGGGCGCGAAAGCCATGAGTCTTGGCTCGACGCCTGTTGTTTGGCTGGAATGTGGGCTTTGCCATCTGCCGAATCTCCCTCCCGTGGAAAACGGTAAGACTAACTGCCGCTGTCTCTTATGTCAAGAAAGGCTGAAAAAGAAAAAAGATTGCAAAGTAAAGCTCCGCGGCTCCCTTTTCAGACAGGCTCGGCATTCTAACAGGCTTCCAGCGTTGGTCTCTGATGCTCGTGGACCCAAAACTACTTCGTTAGTCATAAATTCTTCTTGCAAGGAGCACGCTTCCCGGAGTTCTCCAACCAGATATCCAAGACCCTGTTTTATGCCAAGGGGCGCGCTTGCTCACCTGCCAACTGTGTGTTAGTCTCCCAGCCCTTGAGGCACAACCTCGCTAAGTAGTTGATAAATAAAACCTTAAAGCATAACTTTAGGGATTGTGGGTTTTTCCACAGAGCTGAGGAAAAACCTGTGAAAAAGTCGGCTGGTAATTTCCAGGGTGAATTTCGCAACCTTTCGGTAAAGTGTTGTTTCCTCTTTCTCCTGTTGGTCCTGTTGTACAAAAGAAAGCTGCAAGTTAGATGACCGGAGAGATTTTCGATGACGGGGCGTGGCGTGGCATTCTCGAATCTATTAAGAGGAGGCTTAACGGAGAGACGATCGAAACATGGTTCAAGGCGATTGAGTTTCAAGGGATTGATAGAAATCGCTCCGTAGTCCGGCTTTGCGCTCCCAATCAAGTCGTTAGGGATTGGATAGACCACAACTATTCAGAATTACTCGACCAGTCGTTATCAGAGGTGAGCCTCGGTGGGTATGTTGTTGATTGGGTAATAGCAAACGAAACGGCTCAAGGGGTTACCGAACCGAATAAGTCAGAAAACGATCCGGGTGCCGAAATTGCTTTCTCGGATTACTCCGACTTGCCTTCCGGCTTTAGAATCAGTCGAGAATCGTCCAACTTCCCCGCTGCCGTTGCCCGTGCACCTTCGAACCCTGTTCCAGAGCCATCCCTCAACTCAAGGTACACTTACGATAGCTTTGTTGTCGGTTCCTGCAATCAGTTTGCTCACGCCGCGTCTTTGGCGGTAGCGGAGGCTCCTGGTAGGACCTATAACCCTTTGTATATTTATGGCGGAGTTGGATTGGGTAAGACCCATCTAATGCACGCCTGCGGTCAGGCGATAAAGAAGCGTAATCCTCATTTAAAGCTTTGCTATTTATCGTCAGAGAAGTTCATGAATGAGCTGATTAACTCCATTCGGTATGACAAGACACAGGGTTTCCGCGAGAAGTACAGATCCGTCGATGTGCTCTTGATCGATGACGTCCAGTTCATGGCTGGAAAGGAGCGCACCCAGGAAGAGTTTTTTCATACATTTAATTCTCTGTACGACCAACAGAAACAGATCGTTATTAGTTCCGACTGCCCTCCGCGAGGTATCCCGACGCTTGAAGAAAGATTACATTCCCGCTTCGAGTGGGGACTGATTGCCGACATCGAACCTCCAGATCTTGAAACGAAAGTTGCTATCCTGAATCGCAAAGCGGAGATCATGGGAGTGGCGATCCCTGACGATGTCGCCCTGTTAATTGCCACAAGAGTTAAAAACAACGTTCGTGAACTTGAAGGTTCTTTGGTAAGGCTTATTGCTATATCTTCGCTGCGCGGGGATAAGATATCCAAAGAGTTGGCGCAAGACGCGGTTCGTAACATTGCTGGTGAAGAAGAATCCGGGATAATTACAATTCAGCAGATTCAAAAGGTGGTCGCTAACAGCTTCAAAATGAGGGTCGACGAATTAATTTCAAAGACCAATGCCCGGCAGTTCTCTCGACCTCGGCAGATCGCTATGTATCTTTGTAAGAAGTTAACAAAACATAGTTATCCTGAGATTGGGCGGGCCTTCGGTGGTAAACATCACACGACCGTTATTCACTCGTTTGCTAAAATCGAATCTCTGAAGTCCATGGACTCCGGCATTCAAAAGCTTGTCAACGAACTTTCTGAACGTCTTGAGAAATAAAGTCGAAGCCTTTCCACAGGGATGGTGAGATATAATTCACCTCCCGTGGGGAAAGGAATTTTTTAAACAGAAGGTCACAGCCAGGGCTGTGATAGTTGGCGAAAATTTTGAATTGCGGCGGTAGGGTTGTTTTTTCCTGCAGTCTGATCTCATTGACAAGTTTTTAATTCACAACGCGTGTGGATTTGAACTAATGAGGTCCAGGAAGTTTAGTTAGTTTTCCTCTGATCAACAGGGCACTATTACTACTACTAGAAATAAAGATAATTACTTTATTTAACAGGAGTATATCTACGGCGGAGATGGTTTCCCAAAAGTGATTCAATTTATTAAGGAGAACGCAAGTGATGCAGTTCGTTGTCAGTAAACAGAACCTTCAGAAAGAAATTGGTTTCGTCCAGGGAGTGGTCGAAAGGAAGAACACTATTCCAGTTCTTTCAAATATTCTAATTGAGTCCGTTGGTGAGAACGCAATCAGGATCACTGGAACGGACCTGGACGTAACCATTCGCTGTGATATGGATGCGGAAGAGATTAGCACTCCGGGTTCTATTTGCGTGCAGGCGAGGAAACTCTTCGAGATTGCCAGACTTCTTCCCGATGCCCCAGTGAATTTTAAAAAGGAAGATAACGACTGGGTAACGGTGAAATGTGATCGCTCGAAGTTTAAATTGGTAGGCGTCGGTCGCGATGCATTTCCGGAGGTTCCTACTTTCAATTCTGCTCCTACAAAGATTTCTGCCGGTGTGTTAAAGGCGCTAATCGACCGCACCATCTTCGCTATAACTCAGGAAGAGTCGAGATTTACTCTCTCCGGCGCAAAGTTCATCATGGATAAGTCAGGGGCCCGGATGGTTACCACCGACGGTCACAGACTTGCCTACGTGGAAAAAAAAGAGGTCGCGAAAAACGGTGACGGAGACAACCTGGACACGCTAATACCTCGAAAAACATTGGCTGAGTTGACGAAGCTTACAGCCGGCTTTGACGGTGAGATTAGTTTGGGGATGGACGAGAACCATATCTACTTTGAAGTGGGCCCCCGACTTTTAATCTCCCGAATGCTCTATGGGCAGTTTCCAAATTACGAAATGGTAATGCCCAAGAACAACGATAAGTCCGTCGAGTTCGATAGCGTTCTGCTTAATCAAGCGATCCGGCGTGTGGCTCTCATGGCGGACGAACGCTCGCACGCCATCCGCTTTCATCTTGAGCCGAATCAGTTAGTTATTAGTTCGCAGAACGCCGAGGAAGGGGAAGCTCGCGAAACTATCCAGGCGGAATACAATGGCGAGGAGACCGATATCGGATTCAACGCGCAATATCTTCAGGATTTCCTCAACGTGATGGGAGACGGCAAGGTTGCTTTTGAGTTCAAGGATGGTAACTCCCAAGCTCAACTTCGCCCGGCTGAGGTCGGAGACTACGAGTATAAATATGTGGTGATGCCGATGCGCATCTGAGTAAGACCGTTTCCCGTCGAAACACCGCTACTACTACTTTACTTACCTACGCTGATAGTTTACGAAGTGCGCTCTCCTATAACCCCTGGGGACAGCACTCCCTCTCGAAAAACCTCGTCGGGCATATGCTAAAATTCGCGAATCATGAT
Organism: Acidobacteriota bacterium; assembly: GCA_030859905.1. Lineage (GTDB taxonomy): Bacteria > Acidobacteriota > Blastocatellia > Pyrinomonadales > Pyrinomonadaceae > PSRF01. The sequence goes on along the minus strand of JALZJF010000037.1, from coordinate 9,523 downwards.
CCTTGAGTATATTGAGGCCCATCACTTCCGCAACATCAGCGGAACGATCTTCTGGGGCTCTGGGCTTAATATTATTTTTGGAAACAACGGCCAGGGTAAGACAAATTGGCTAGAAGGAATCTATCTTCTCTCCAGAACGAAATCTTTCCGCACTCAGCGTCTTCAGGAATCAATAACAATTGGCCAGGAGATGGCCTTCGTAAGTGGCCAGGTCTCCAGCGGTGAACTGCTGCGAGATCTACAAGTCACCCTCCAAGGCAATACGAAATCAATCTCAGTGAATGGCAAAAGGGAGCGGTTGGTAAGATACCTGGGCCAACTGCAGGTGTTTGCTTTCACTTCCGATGAACTTGAAGTAGTTAGAGGAACGCCTGAGGCGAGAAGGCGCTTCGTCGATCGTGGAGTCGCTTCTTTGCGCCCGGCCTACGTGCAAACGCTTTCCAGTTACAAGAAGGTGATCAAACAGAAGAACCGAATTCTTCAGGACTCCGTTGAGACCGGGCTCACACTGGCCGAGACAGGAGATCTGGTGGCGCCCTGGAATGAACAGCTGGTGAATCTGGCACATCAGATACACGAGTCCAGGACAGACTACATTGGGCGGATAAACGCAGTCCTGGAGCACGGACTCTTCGAGCCCCGTGAGATCCAAATCCAATACGTGTCGGCGCTGGATGGCAAGGGCGATTTGCATGATTACAAGTCGCTGCTCGCCCACCGTCTGCAGCTTCGGCTTGAGGCTGAGCTATCCGCCGGCCGTGCCCTCATCGGGCCGCACCGCGACGATTTAGAAATCCTCCTGGAGGGGCACGAGATGCGGGTTTACGGGAGCGCCGGGCAACAGCGTAGCGCATTGTTATTATTAGACTTAGCGGCAATTTCGGTGTATAATTTCTGGCATCAGGAATACCCGCTTTTTCTCATCGACGATGTGGACGCGGAACTTGACCAAAAGAGGATAAATAGTCTGTTGGAATATCTTGAAGGTCGCACCCAGACGTTCATTACAACTTCGAAACGCTCCCACGTCCAAACCTTCATGTCGAGAGCAAGTGTATATGAAATTGAAGAGGGTAGAGTGATCAACGGTGAACCGAAAAGAGAACCGGTTTCCACGGCTTAGCCTGGGAAGTAGCCGCCCGGACAGCCCCAGAAAACCACCAGCGACGGTATTGATTGAGTTAAGGAGAATAGCTTGGTCACAGCAAGTGTAACGGACAAGAAATACGATTCCTCTTCCATCACAATTCTTGAGGGGCGAGAAGCCGTTCGAAAGCGACCGGCGATGTACATCGGTTCAACCGGAGAGTTAGGTCTTCATCACCTGGTTTATGAGATTGTCGATAATTCAATAGACGAAGCATTGGCCGGATATTGCGACACGGTAGAAGTGACTATTCACCTCGACAACTCGATCACAGTAATCGACAACGGACGCGGAATTCCGATTGACGAAATAAAAAAAGAAAAGAGATCGGCTGCGGAAGTGGTAATGACCAAGCTTCATGCCGGTGGAAAATTCGACTCCAATGCATACAAAGTTTCCGGCGGCCTTCATGGTGTGGGCGTTTCTGTCGTCAACTTTCTTTCTGAGACCTTACGCCTGGAGATATGGAGAGATAGTAAGACTTACGAGCAGGAGTATGTTCGCGGCGTTCCGGTTGTTGCCCTGAGGCACACTGGAAAAACCAAGAAACGCGGAACCAAGATCACGTTCAAGCCTGACTCGCAGATTTTTGTTCACACCGAGTTTAGTTTCGACAAGCTGTCAGAGCGCTTGCGCGAAAAGGCCTTCCTGAACAAGGGCATTCGCATCACGATCAAAGACGAACGCGAAGAGCCGGAGCGTTCACACGAATTCTACTACAAGGGCGGCATCGCAGAATTCGTAAAACACTTAAACAAGAATAAGACCACGCTTCACGACAAGCCGATCTATTTTGAAAAGGAAGGCGACAGCCTCTCGATTGAGGTTGCTATCCAGTACAACGATGGTTACGACGAGAAGGTCTACTCCTTTGCCAACAATATCAACACGGTGGATGGTGGAAGTCACCTCTCGGGTTTTCGCTCGGCTTTTACGCGCACGATCAACGCTTACGCCCAGTCTTCTGGCCTGGCGAAGAACTTCAAGGCTTCTCTGAGCGGGGACGATGTTCGCGAAGGACTGGTTGCGGTTATTTCCGTCAAGCTGCCTCAACCCCAGTTTGAAGGACAGACTAAGGGCAAGCTCAACTCAGATGTGAAGGGGGCCGTGGAGTCGTTTTTAAACGAACGTCTAACGGAATTCTTCGAACAGAACCCGACAGTTGCCAGGAGGGTTGTCGGCAAGTCGCTCGACGCTGCCCGGGCCCGCGAGGCCGCCCGGAAAGCGCGTGAAATCGTACGCAAGGGCGCGATGGGTTCAACCATGCTCCCGGGAAAGTTGGCTGATTGCCAGGAGCGCGATCCAGCACTGTCGGAGATTTACATCGTTGAGGGCGACTCGGCAGGTGGATCAGCCAAACAGGGACGCGACCGGAAAAACCAGGCGATCCTTCCGCTCAAAGGCAAGATCCTAAATGTCGAGAAGGCGCGATTCGACAAGATGCTGGGGCATAGCGAAATCAAATCGCTCATCATGGCGCTGGGAACGGGGATCGGCAAAGAAGATTTCGACGCCAGTAAACTCCGCTATCACAAGATCATTCTGATGACCGACGCTGACGTCGACGGTTCCCACATCAGAACTCTGTTGTTAACTTTCTTCTATCGACAGATGGCCGAGCTGGTTGAAAAGGGATATGTGTATATCGCACAGCCACCTTTATTTAAGGTAAAACGGGGCAAGAAGGAGGAATACATCAAAGACGAAGGCTCGATGATCCGCTACCTGATGCGCGTGGCAACTGCCGACATGACCGTAAAGACAACCGGCGCTAAAGACGTCATCGAAGGTAAAGAGCTGGCGAATTCATTAGAGATGATGGTGGACTTAAAGAAGTACTGTGAGCGAGCGGCACGGCGAATAGGAGGTGATTCGCACCTACTGCAGACTCTGCTTGAGGCTTTCGGCGGCAAGAACGGCGTTTTGCGCCAAGAGGGCGCAACTCTTCGAAATATCTTTCAGGATCGCGACCTCATGGCCCAAGTGGAAGCCGTACTGTCCGCAGCCGGGTACAAAACCGAGCTGTCGACTGATGAGGAACATGGATTGTGCGAGATCGAAACCACTACTATATCTGGTATTAACCTCTCTATCGATTGGAACTTCGCCAGCTTTGTGGAGTTTCAGAAAGCGGTTGAGCTCTATAGTGAGCTTGAAGACAAGCTGGCTGCGCCCTTCACGACCGGTGAGAATGGAACTCAGCAAGAGATTGCCACGCGCGATGCGCTGCTTGAAAAGGTCCTGGCCGCAGCCAAAAAGGATTTGAGCATTCAACGGTATAAAGGGCTGGGCGAGATGAATCCGGAGCAACTGTGGGAGACAACCATGAATCCGGAGAAGCGAACGCTGCTTCAGGTCAGAATCGACGACGCGGTGGAAACCGATGAGATGTTTACGGTTCTGATGGGCGACGCCGTAGAACCGCGACGTAAGTTCATCGAGGACAACGCTCTTGACGTGAGAAACCTTGATGTCTAGTAAGTAAATCGGGAGCAGGCCCGCAGCTCCCCGATTGTCCAACCTACTTCTCACCGAATCTGCTAACACGAAACCGCGAGAGCTTGATGGGAGTCTCCGGCGGAATGCCGGCCTTTCGCGCGGCAATCTCTACCTGCTCCGCTACCGAATCCACTCCCTCCAAGTCCGGCAGCAGTAAGCCCCGGTGGGAACCTGATTCGTCCTCTACGATCACGCCGTAAACCGCCGGGTCGAGGTCCGCTAGTGTGGCCGGCTCCGGGGCCGAAAGCACATCCACTGAGTAGCGGAGCTGCGAAAGCTCCGCAGCCGAAACCGGTGAGAAGCGCGGATCCCGCGTGGCGGCATTGATTGCGTTGAAGATGATTTCCTCCGCTAGCGTCTCCCTGGCCGGCTCAATGGTTCCGATGCAGCCGCGTAATTGTCCGTCATTGGTTTTAAGAGAAACAAAGCAGGCAGCCCTTGCAGCGAGCAGCTCCACGCCGGATTGAGAGAAATCTATTTGTGTTCCGTGGAGCACATAAGTCTCCACGGCCGCGCGAGCGAGGCCAGGCAGATTGTCAGCGCTGAACGCCTCTCCGTCGAAATCAACTTCCGCCGTACTTTGCTCCCCGTACTCTTGCAAAGCAGGCTGCTTGCCCGTCAATTGTGCAACCAGATAACCAACTCCGAACGGCGCCTCGTAGTGAATCACTTCGCAGGTCCATGGCTGTTCTCTGGTCGCTCCCAGGGCGATCAGCATCGAGCGGTAGCCACACTCTCCGGCGTTGCGACGCAGATCTTGATCTATATTGATGATACGTTCGGGAGAATTTGTGCGCAGCGCATCTACAACTTCGTCGTCAAAAATGTATGCGGTTGGGTTGTATCCTGCGGGAGCATCCGGTTTCAGCCGGTGACTCAGATCTCCGCTGGCAATTAACCCGGCGGCTCGGCCTGTTTCGTTGATGGCTTTCCCGATGCAGGAGCCGAAGCGTAAATGGTCTTCGTTAGACAGAAAACTATAACCAAGCGCCACGACGCGGCCGGGCCAACCGTTGTGTTGCAGAAAGTAGAGTGGGACTGCGGTTCCATGGTCCAGTTTTTGGCCGCTGCCCAGGCCCATTATCTCGTAGCCTTCCTTAGCGGCAGCTTCTGAGATTGCCTGAAGTAACTCTTCGTCTAGCAGAGCTTCGAAACGCACTGCGGGCGCACGGAAGTTTGCGAAGTTTCCGTGGAGTACCGGACCTTGATAAGCAACAAAGGCATATCGCTCCAGGGGAGCGTGCGGTGAAATCAGAACAACAGTTTCGGCTCTACTGGCGATAAGGCGCTTGGAAAGCTCCGCCATCCCCTCGATGGATCCCCGCACCTCAGCGGCCGACTCGCGTCCCACCTCCGGGACCATAATCGGTGGATGAGGAGCGATACCCGAGAAAACTATTGAACTTTCGCTTTCCATCGTGGCCCTCAACTTAACCGGAACCGAACCGTTAATACCTACACGTGGAAGTTAAACTAAGCAAACTGGGCACATCTCCGTTTTGCGAGTCGTGGAGGGTTGCAGAGAAAGCTTGTCAGGGAACGCGGGTATTCTACCATTTCTGCCCTTACTTGAATGCAAAGTGCAGCCTGCTAAAGGGTGGCCAAATGACGACCCTAAAAGAACGCTTCCAAACCAAACCACAGCACTCAATTGCACACGATCGACAAACACCTCTATCATGCTTTCGACTATGGAACACTTTGAGGCACTCATTGTTGGAGCGGGCCCAGCCGGGTCGTTTACTGCCGAGCTGCTGGCAAGGGCGGGCGTGAAGGTAGCGTTGTTTGATGGACGGCCGCCAGGTGAACCCAAGGCGTGCGGTGGTGGCGTTACGGCAAAAGCATTGAAGGCGTGGCCACATTTGCTGAATGCCGTTGGCCGAAGGGTCGATGAACTGGAGATGTATTCGCCTTCCGGGAAGCATCTTCATCTGCAGTTGGAAGAGCCTTTCGCGATCTACTCCCGCATCGCTTTTGACTCATACCTGCGCGACCGGGCCAGGACTGCAGGTGCGGAAGTCTTCTCCGCCAAAATCTCCGCGGGTGGCATTAAGCGTACGGAGAATGGCTGGTCGCTGAGAGCGGTGACAGGCGCTTCCAGCCGGGCTGCCAGCGCGGAATGGTCAGGTGAAATGCTTGTTGGCGCCGATGGAGCCGGCAGCTCGGTAGCCCGAATGCTCGCGGGGCCCTTGCCGCCGTCTGAAATGGAAGTCGCTTTTGGTTATCGCGCGCCGTTGCCGGAGAGCGGAAGGTCGCCCACCGTCATCGCTTTTCTTCCCGGCTGGATCGGCTATGCCTGGGCATTCCCGCGGCTGGACCATATTTCGTTTGGCATCGCCACTACGCAGGAGGCTTTCCAGCATCAGCCACTTGACAAACTACTCTGGGACTTCATGCTCGGCTACTACCGCCAACGCGAAGATGTGAAAGCCAAATTATGGGTGAGCCGCAAAGCTGATCGAGGTCGCGACGAGCGAATTAGAGATAAGCTGGCTACTACCGCCGAACGATATGCTGCCCGTATTCCCGGTCTCAATGATAAAACGTGGGACAGCAGAAGAGTGTGTGGTGAGGGATGGGCCCTCCTCGGAGACGCCGCCGGTTTTGCCGATCCCGTAACCGGCGAAGGAATCTATTATGCGTTACGATCGGCGGAACTCTTCGCCGAAAGTTTTTTGGCCCGCCCACCATTGGATTATGAGCAACATTGGCGCGAAGACTTCGGGCGCGATCTAAAGCGTGCCGCGCAGATGCGCCGTCGCTTCTATGGAAACTTCTGGGGAGCGCCCTTCACGGAAAGAATGATCGAGTTTGCCCGAGGTCACCGGGGCATCAAGCGCGTGTTGGGAGATCTTGTTGCCGGCGAGCAAGGGTACGTTGATCTGAAGAAGAAGCTCGCGCGCGGCGCGTTGCGGCCCGTCTAGTGTCTCATAATGGCGTTGATAATCAATGAAAGCGGATCAAGCTCCTGCGCCCGCCTCATCTCTGACAGAGGATAATTGGTGCCCCCGCAGGGATTCGAACCCCGAACCAACAGATTATGAGACGGTTTGAGGGGCATCACCAAGGCGAGACGAAGTGAGATGAAGCAGTATTTACCGAATCCGCAGCCGTCAAAGTCCGTTACATCTTGCTACGTCTGAGCATGCCATCGCGCCATAATCGCGCCATCGGGCTTCGTTGTCTCTCGCTATCCCCCAGCTCGGTGTTTCGGGGAAACCTGCTGGTAATACGTGATGGTTCGGTAATCCATAGGCGGTGCAAAGCCATCCCAACCTGTTACGCGTGCTGCTGATCGCAGGGTCCGATGTCGCAATGGGGAATCCTGCAGCGGTGCTAGTCACCGATCGCCGAGCTCTTCCTCCAGCCACCCCACGACGTCTCCTATGTGATCGTGAAATCCCCAGCCGATGCCGTCGGTGATCTGCTCAACTCTTGCCAAGCGCTCACTGAGCTGCGGATACACTCCCCGCGCTTCGCCGTGTAACAGGGCGGCCAGTTCGTCCAGCGCCGACTCCACGCTGTTGTAAAACCCCTCGTCGATGTCCCCATAATCGTGGGTGAACTCTGCGCCCTGCTCCACATAGGTCATCAGCAGTTCAGCCGTGCCGGGGAGGTTGCCGGTGGCCCTGCGGTAATCCCTTATGGCCTTGCGCGCCTCGCTAAGCTTGAGTTTGGGTTCACCTCGCGCGGGATAGAACTGCTCCACAATCTTGCCGCGATACTTCTCCAGGATCTCGCCGCCGCTCTCTCCGGCCTGACAGCGGGCCTGGATAAAGTCGCGGTTGCCGGCAGCTGCTTCGTAAAGGTCTTTCACCAGGGCGAGCAGCGCGGGCTTGTCCCAAGTGACGAGGTGTCGGCGTAGCGCGCTCCAGCCGCCGGGCTTCCTGGTTCGCTTCGCGGTTCCTTTGGACATGTGCTTGAAGAAGTCAACGTTGGACCCGTTGCAACGGGGGCAGGGATTCCGGCTGAACAATTAAGATGATGCTGCGCGCCTGACCCGGCACGCGGCGAATGAAGCCCCGCCGTTCCAGCGTGAGCACCATCGAATGCACGCTCGGCGGCGTGATCTGAAAAAAACGCTGCATGTCGGCTTCCGCCGGAGCGCAGCCGTTCACGAGGCTGTATTGATGGATGTAGGCGAGGAACTGGCCCTGTCGTGCAGTGGGAGAGGCGTTCTTCAAGCTTCCGGTCACGCTTCTACCAGTTCCTCTTCAATTGCGACGGGCAGGTCAGCATCGGGTTTGACATCAAGCCATCGGAGCATTCCAAGATTGCGAATTGTTGACGCTACCGTTTGCGCTTCAAAGGGTGGTTGGCGTCTTTGTTTCCATTGCATTACAGAATCAAGAACTTCAGTCTCTGACGGTGTGGCGTTTCGTTGTTTCTTAAGAGCGTCTGCGGCGAAGATCACAGTCGCAACTATTTCCGCCTGATCGGTGTTCATTCGCAGAAAGAGATCAGTTGTTTTCTCAATAATAGGTTTCCACTTAGCCATTGATGATTGAAAGTCATTCCTAAGGCGCTCAAAATTGGGCCCGACCTTAACCAAAAACATGCTGCCCTTCCGCTCTTCCTGAAGCAAGTTGTTATTTACCAACTTCGTCTCAGCGTTCTTAAGGTCTTTGCTGAATGGGCCGAAGCTGCCTCTTTCGTAGCGAAAGCCGGTTGGCAGTCCCTCGCGCGTGGCGACGTAAGCGATCTTCTGAAAGATCGTGCGCCCAGTAGGCCAATGATAAGGGGAGGATTCGATCTGACGAAGTATCTCGACCAAGCCTAACCACGCGGGGTTAATAGCTGATTGCACGGTTTTGCGCTGAACAATAGCAGCCGGTTCATGCGACAGGAAATCAATCGTCAATTCCTTGGGAGATGTTCCGAACGGAGCGTAAAGTTCAACCGGAATGCTCATCTGACGAGCATGGCGATAGATCAACGGTCCGACTGTCTTCCATTCAAGCTGTCCATTGCCGCAACCGAGTGGAGGAATCGCGAGAGAAGTTACTTCCCATTCCTCGTAGTGAGTCAACAGGTATTGCAGACCGCGCTCAATATCACTGATTCTCGAAACGGACTTCCAATGATCCTTCGTTGGAAAATTAATGATGTTTGGAGGGAGAAGGCGCTTGTAGAGGAAGGGGATGCCAGGCTTTACCTCTTTACGTTCGCATCGCTTGACATAGTCTTCAAACATTTCTGGAAAGCGCTCTTTGAACTCCAGAGCGATGCCCTTGCCCATAACGCCGACGCAGTTAACGGTATTGATGAGCGTCTGCGCTTCTGACTGCAGAATGTCGGCGACCAGTATCTTCATTTGACCTCAGAAAAACATCGGATGAATTTGCACTGGTAAGCCCGTATTCAGCGCCTGAAACATTGCCAGCGCGGTCTGATTTGCGACGTATGCGCCCATGATCGACTGAGCCTCGACTCGATCAGGGACTAAGACTTCAGCACACTTCTCGGCTTTGTGATTCGCCTGATCGTACAAATCATCTGGATGTGTCCAGTATTGCGCGAACAGCCGTTGATAGTCCAGACGTGCAAGTCCGTCTGCAACGTCCCAGAACCGAACCATGTCGGTTGCCGCATTGCGATCGGTGATAATCACATTCGGTAGATCGAGCACGCTTTGATTGATCCGAAGGACGCAAATCTCATTGTTGCGATGTCGGCACCTACTAAGCATTGGGTTGTGAGCATCGAAATAAAGGTTCGCATAGTCGTGCAGCGGACTAGCTCCCGGGATCTGCCTGTTCCTGCGTCTTTCTTGAATCTCGGGCATAGCAACGGAGTCGTGGGCAAGCGCGGCAGCGCGTGTATGCGAGAGGATACCGTGCTGCAATATAGAAGTTACGTTAGCGATGGCTGTAATGT
>JALZJF010000219.1 GCA_030859905.1 Acidobacteriota bacterium | reverse complement strand
TCGGTGCCTTTACCATAGACCCTTCACCATTTACTATCTACTACACGTGCTCCCGTAGCTCAGTTGCATAGAGCGTCCGCCTCCTAAGCGGAAGGTCGCGCGTTGGAATCGCGCCGGGGGCACCATTAAATCCAGGCGATGAAAAAATTCAAAGTCATTTCACTGTTTACTGGGCCGGAGGCTTAGGACTACCGAAACCAAGCCCCAGCCCCAACAGACATAGTTGGAAGGATTATCCATTGCCCACCAGGCCAAGCGCCCGCATAAGCATATAGACGATGCTCGATTCGCCGAAGATCGTCCCCCTCAAGGCTCTCCACGAGGAGATCCGCGAGTCGTGCCCGAGATTTGCTCGGTAGCTTCATCGCCTGTTCAGCTAATTGTTCTACGGTAGTTGCCATAAACATTCATTCCTTTATCTAAAATCAGTTTACCGCCGTTCTTTCATTGTCTTGGTGGGGAATGCCTGAGCGCAAGTCCAACGAGGCGCCGAACATCGATTTCACTGGCTACAAATTTTGGCTTGCTAAACTCAACTAGTTCAACAGCAACTTCATCAACGCTGAGATGGTCAAGGCCTTCCTTCAGCCGGCGAGTATCGTCAACGCTTCGGTCAGCTGCAGCCCTGACGCTTATTACTAAAGTCGAACAATGGTTGCACCCAAGCCTCCGGCCTCCGGTGGGGCATCAGTCCAGGCGTTAACAAACGATGTTCTGGCCAGAACAGTGTGAACGACCTCGCGTTGCACGCCGATTCCTTTTCCATGAATGATGCGCACGCTGTGAAAACCCGCGTGGTGAACCTGCTCAAGATACTCTTCGACCACGCGTTTCACATCTTTAGGTTGAATGGAGTGTAGATCGATTACATCTGTGATTTCGATCGTGACTGGTTCCGGGAAGGGATTAAAGGGATCAACGTCGTCATCTGCCATCCACTCAGGATCTGTACTGGCCGGATCGGAATTCCTTCGTCCGGCGAAAGATCTCTTGAGGTAATCGAAGATGCTCATTAGCCAGGCTTGAGCCGTCCTTTTGGGCTCGTACACCGACAATCTGCGCCACTTCCTAGAGTGTCGATTCTTGACACCCTCGCAAGAGCGCTTGTAAACTCGCGGTCTTTCAAATCCTAACATTTCCATAGCAGGACCTGCAGGGACAACCAAGTTTTGATCATCTTTGCCTGCCTCGGGAAAGGACTGAACTAATGCGTACTCGAAACAAGATTACCGTAGTTGGGGCAGGCAACGTTGGCGCGACTGCTGCTCACTGGCTGGCCGCAAAAGAACTCGGCGATGTAGCGTTGGTCGACATCGTTGAAGGTGTGCCGCAAGGCAAGGCCTTGGACCTGGCCCAGGCCGCGCCCGTCGAAGGCTTTGATATTCGACTCACCGGTATCAATAGTTATGACGGCACCGAAAACTCCGACGTGGTCATCATCACGGCTGGATTGCCGCGCAAACCGGGCATGAGCCGAGACGACCTCCTGAAAACCAATGCTGATATTGTAACGAAGGTGGTGGACGAGGTTGTTAAGCGGTCGCCCGAGTCAATTTTGATTGTAGTTTCAAATCCGCTCGATGCAATGTGCCAGGTGGCCCTGCGCCGCTCGGGTTTTCCCAAGCATCGGGTCATCGGCATGGCCGGCGTACTGGACGCCGCGCGCATGCGTTGCTTTCTGGCCGAGGCGTTAAATGTTTCGGTTGAGAACGTGACCGCATTTGTACTCGGAGGTCACGGCGATACTATGGTTCCGTTGCCACGCTTTTCAACCTGCGCGGGAATTCCCATTACCGAGTTGCTGCCCAAGGACAAGATCGACGCGATCGTAAAACGAACCGCTAATGGCGGCGCTGAGATTGTGAGTTTGTTGAAAACCGGTTCGGCTTACTATGCACCCTCGGCGGCGGCCGTGGAGATGACAGAGTCGATATTGAAAGATAAGAAGAAGATCCTTCCTTGCGCTGCTTACCTCGAAGGTGAGTATGGCATCAACGGTCTTTACGTTGGTGTTCCGTGCAAACTCGGCGCGAAAGGTCTGGAGCAGATAATCGAGATTAACTTGCTGGCTGAGGAACGCATCGCGCTGCAGAAGAGCGCCGCAGCAGTGCAGGAATTAGTTAATGTGCTCGGGATCTAGAACGACAGATGTGTTGACACCTTGAACCTTTGGGCAGTATAAGCGGCCAGGCGGCTTGGGATCGTCAACGTCCGCATGCCAAGTCCGGAATCGCGCTCCAAAGTCGCATCATTAATCCGGAGACCAACTAAATGTTTTATTCTCACGATAACCAGGAGCCCCGATGAAAAACAAATCAAACTCAACCCAGTCAGCAACCCTGGATTCGCGTGTTGCAGAACTCGAGTTCAACGTGGAGAGAATCAGTGGAACCCTCTATGATTTGATAGTCAGGTTTCAGGAAATTCCGGATCCGCCGTGTCCCCCAATGTGCAACCCTCGTCCTGAAATGGCAAAACAAACCACCAAAGAGAGCGCGTCAAAAAAACAGCGCAGCTAGTGTCAGAAGAGCCGTTGATTTAGCGGGAAGGTTTGATCGCCTCAAGCCTGTCAAGACCGTAAGCATCTCAGCACGAGAGAGTATGAGTCGCTGGCGGTGGAAACCCTGTTTCCGCACCCTGACTTAATCTGCCGGCGTTGACCGCTGATTCCAGGATCATTCAGGGTCTATTACGTTCGTCAGCAGCACCACGTCACTCTTCACGACGCCACGCACGCAGCCAAGTAGTCGGCCGTCATGAGACCAGTCGAAGTTAAGTATCCGATCGGATTTGAAATCGGTTAGTTGCTGCGCCTTGCCGCCAACTAATGGTTGCTGCCAAACGTTCGACACGTTGTCACGGTTGTCAATGTAGGTGAGTGCCTTTCCATCTGGCGCCCATCGGACTCTCTGCCACGACAGGTTGGGGATTGTAAGCCGAGGGATATCAAAAGACTTTGTCGGACCGTCGCCATCAATGGGCATTACGCCAACCTTCCACCGTGAATCGGGATCGTCCAGATAAATATAAGCAACCTGCTTTCCGTCTGGAGAAATAACGGGCGAGTTCGAGTATTTGGTAGTGAGTTGCACCTTCTCACCGCCTTCTATCGGCACCTTCCAGATAGTTGGAACGCCGGCCAAGAAGCCTTGATAGATCACCCAACGACCGTCAGGAGAAGCGGACGGAAACTGTTCGTCTCCTCCGTCAGTCAGTTGTTTAGGATTGTTGCCGTCCAGATCAATCCTCCAGAGATTAAAGGCGCCGGCACGGTTGGAAGTAAACACCAGATATCGGCCATCTGGTGAGATTGACGGGTCACGTTCTGTAAAAGCATCAAAGGTTATCTGTGTCTTGTTGCTTCCATCAGCTTCAATGGTCCAGATATCAGTGCTGCCGCTAACGTTCGAAGTGAAGGCGATCTTCTCGTTTCCAGACCATGTGATACCACCGACGCTGGCGGGCGCGACGAGTCGTGCGCGGGTGGCATCGCCGTACGGAACGACCCAAATACCCAAGAGGCGAGCAGTCTGCACAGTTATTAAGTTTCTTGAGTCAGCGGTGAGACTTACTCCCAGATAGCTGTTCAGGTCATTCGTAATCCGTCTCGACTGGCCGCTCGAATAAGCCACATACCAAATCTGAAACGGGCTGCCTGGCTGATCGGCGGCGGTAATGATTATGCCGGTGCCGTCAGCAGACCACGCGACTCGCTCAATAACGAACCAGTTCTCTGGCGTGATCGACCTGGTCGCGCCGTCTGGTATGCGGATCTCCACAACGTTCATCTGAAAACCGCCGACCGAGGTGCCGCCGGCACAGATCAACCGGCTTCCATCCGGCGACCACGAGGGGCCGGCAACATAAAAGTAACTAGGAGGCTTGCGCACAGCGAATTGGTGCTCGCCGCTACCATCTGAGTCAGCTACTATGAGAGCCGACTCTCCTTCGGCCGGAAAGCGGCGCACAAATGCAATCCGAGCACCATCGGGCGAGAGCGCGATGGGGCTGGCCAAGTCGGCCAGAATTCTTCTTGATTCGCCTCCCAGTGTTGGAATCTTATAGAGATTCGCTCTGCCAGCTCCGATGTCTCTGCGGTTGAAGAAAATGTAGTCGCTCTCTCTCGAAAAAGTTAACCCCTCGTATTTAGAAGCCGCGGGTGCTTGTATCTCTATGTCGCTCGAGGTTGAAACCTGTCTGATCCAGAGGCTTTGCTGCCTGCCGTCGTCCACTATGTGAGCCACATACTTGCCATCAGGCGAGATGACCGCGTCCGCCGTATGGCCTGCGTTAGTAAGCTGTCTTACGTTGAAGTTTTTGAAGGGAACTGGTTGTGTGATGTGAGATCTCTGAAAGATCAGCCAGACGGCCAGCCCGGCGCAAACTATCACAAAAGCAAAGAATCCAATCGACAGCCGTGGACGGCGAAGCGAGTCGGAGATGCTTTTGAAGGATCTCGAGTGCGAGACTCGCGTTGGAACCAGCCGTTGCGTTCGATGGCCCGCTTCATTACTGAGCCCCGGCCGGGTGGCCTGCAGATCGGCGATTATCTCGGCCGCCGACTGGTAGCGCGACTCGGGTTTCTTGGCCAGGGCCTTGAGCGTTATTCGGTCAAGTTCCGGGTGTACGCGCTTGTTTATCGACGATGGAGGAGTCGGATTGAAGTGAAGAATCTGCGCGCCAATTTCGATGACGCTACCGCCCGAAAATGCCGGCCTCCCCGCCAGGCATTCGTAGAGCAGCGCCCCCAGGGCAAATAGGTCGCTACGCGCATCGACATCAGCACCCATTGCCTGTTCCGGGGAAAGATACAAAGGCGTTCCTACGATCACGTTGCTGCTGGTACGCGCCAGCAATGTGTTGGCTTCAGGGCCAGCACCCGGCGGATGCTCCTCGTGCAATTGTTTTACCAATCCGAAGTCGAGCACTTTGACTTGGCCCTCTTTATCGACGAGAACGTTTGAGGGTTTGATGTCGCGATGAATGATTCCCCTGGCGTGCGCCGCGCCCAGGGCTTTTGCCACTGCTTCAACAACTTCCACGGACTGTGTGATAGTCATCGCGCTGGAATGCAGAAGGTCATTCAGGGTTTCTCCCTTGATGTACTCCATCACGATAAAGGGCTGACCTTCTGTAGTTTCTCCGTAATCGTGGACGACCGCGATGTGCGGATGAGAGAGTGTGGAGACGGCGCGCGCTTCACGTAAAAAACGCGCGCGATAGTTGCTATGCTGGGCGTCTGTTAAGAACTTGATAGCGACTTGTCTCCCAAGATGAGTATCTTCAGCCAGGTAAACGACGCCCATGGCGCCCTCACCAAGCTTTTTCAGGATCCGATAATGTGAAACCGTCTTCCCGATCATGCGTTCTTGTTCATTCTCAGAGCATTAAAAGGCCCGATGGCTGGCGCGCGGTCGTAAACACTCTGGTCGGAATGGAATAGAGAAATCAAGTCCTTGTGTGGACAGTCATCCTATGACATGCACAAAGGCATTTCAAGGTACCAAATGTGTTGTGTTAATACTTGAACAGTTTGTGAGGGAGGAAATTATCCGGTTCGGTTCCCTACCGGGCGTTAACAGGAGGCTTCAATCTTTTCGAGCGAAAAGCACACAGCCCGCGAGCGATCACACTCCACGGGCCTAGCGTTTTATGACGATGTGCTGAGACAGCGTGCGCCGTCTGGCTCACTCGCTTTATGAGTTAGTTTTACGACGCTGGCGAACACGCGCCGCGACGCCGGCCAGACCAGTACCGAGGAGCAGCATCGTGGTGGGTTCGGGGATAGGCGCGCCGACCGGCGCGGCTAGACCATCAACGAGGAAGCCATTCACGTTACCGATCCGGCCTATGAGCGTCAAACCTTCCATGCTAAAGAAGTAGAGATTAGAGAAGTTGCCGCTGGCATCAACAAACGCGAAGTAAGGCGTGCCCGTCAATCCCGAAATGTCATAAGCGCCAATCTCCGTGGCATTAAAGCCGAATGCAAGGGCAGTGTTAAGCGTCCCGTCGTTGGGCGGATTCTGGATCGCGACGATGTCCAGGCTCGCGTCCACATCGCGCAATACGGTTGTGGACGCGCCGGCAAAGTTGTTGGAATAAGCAACGGCTGTGATATTCGGGTTCGCTCCCTGATTGGGATCCCCTGCCGCATAAGCCAGTGTTCCATCTACAAGGGTTACGCCAGTGTCAACGTTGATGCGCAGATTCTGATCAAGATTGCTGACGACGCGCAGCCGGTCCACGACCGGATTGAAGTCAACGCCGAAATTGGTCCCGTTCAGCGGCTCGCTCAGGGTTGACACGAGGGTCGCCGCTCCGGTCGTCGCATTGATCGTGTAGATGCGGCCGACGGTCCCGTTTTGCGCCACCCCGTAAATCAACCCGTTGACTGGGCGGCGGTCAATGCCGACAAGCCTATCGCCCGCCAACAGACCGGTGACGGTCACATTCGACCCAAACGTGCCCGGCAGGGCGCTGTCAAAGGTAGCTATTTGTTGTGAAAGTATGGTTCCCGTTTGTGTGCTTAGGACGGTAATCGGCTCCGCTTTGGCCTGTTGCGCAACCCCGAATAACCCAGCGGCGGCTACCGCCAGGGCAAGAAACTGTTTCTTCATGAACGATTCTCCTTAACAAGTTGAGACTGGCTTTAAACCGAATGGGGGGTGGCATCTCCCGAAGCACATCGACCAATACTAAGGGGACGCAGGGGGTGAATACAGGATTCTTGCAAAGCGCGGCAAGTCTTGTTCCGATGTTATCTTCTTGTCCCTCAGTCAATTTTGTTGAAGTTTTTAATGGAAGTCATTGAAGTATGTCCGGTCTTTGGACTGGATTCCAGACTTCAGACAGCTTTTAGCCGGTTGAGTAGAATCAAAATTCTAGAATAAGCGGCAGCGGGTGGCCCTCGCATCGACGAATCGAACCTTAAGAAACTAAAGCTATTTCTTAAGCCAGCCGAACAAGCCGTGAACTACGGCCTCGCGGTTCTCTTCATAGATGGCTCTGGTGAGCGGGATATTCATGGGACAGACCTGCACGCAGTTTTGTGCGTTGCCGCAGTTGGTGATGCCGTCTTCCTGCAGCAGCGCCTCGAGGCGTTCGTCCCGCGACATCTTGCCGGTGGGATGCATGTTGAAAAGACGAACTTGGGCAATCGCCTGCGGCCCGATGTAGTTATCGCCGTCATACTGCGGACACGCTTCCAGACAGCAGCCACACGTCATACAGCGTGAGTAAGCGTAGCGCTCCTGCACGTC
>JALZJF010000208.1 GCA_030859905.1 Acidobacteriota bacterium | reverse complement strand
TCGTGAAGCGAGAGCGGGCGACGAACTCGCCGGCGAAGGTGTTCTTGTTGTTCTCCAGCGCCTGCTCCCAACCGGACGCGCCGACCACGACGCCCTGCCCGACGCGCTGAGTGTCAGGCAGGAATTCCTGCCGCGTCAGTGGCACGGGCGTGCCGAGCATGTCGCCGTAGGCGGCCTTGTACGTGCGGTAGACGAAATACCCGGTTTCTTGAAACTCGATGGAGAGGAAGAAAGCAGCTGACACATTAACGCGCTTGGCTTCGATGCAGTTCGCATTGGTGCCGCACTCGGCAATCTGGTTTGTCCAGAAAGCAAGGCCTAAGTCATCTGCCGGGCGGTTTAGGAAGTCTGCGTACTGTTGGCGCACGAAGAACTGCGCGTCATCTATAGCGTTGGTGGCGACCGCCGTATTGTCGATAATCTTGGACACGCCTCCAGCGGTAGCTGCGTAGAGAGTACTCGGATTCCCCGGGGCTAAAGCCAAGGCCCGGATGTCCAGATTTGTGAGCCCGTCGTTAAACGGACTCCAATTCGCTCCACCATCGACGCTTTTGAAGACGCCGCTGCCAGGGAAGCCGGCATAAAGAGTAGTCGTAATGGTGGGATGAACGACGAGGGACGCACGCGCGATTGTGGACGGCCGCCCAAAGCCAGGATCGGTTCCGATAAGATGCACGAGCCCGTTGTTGATGGCGGACCAACTCGCACCGCCATCAGTGCTCTTGAAGAGGCCTCGAAACCCCCTCGGATTGCTATAGAACCCTCTTGTCACCGCATAGAGAGTATTTGGATTGACGGGGTCAACTACCAACGCTTCCACAGCAGTGTTCGTCAGGCCCGTAGTGTTCCAGCTCACGCCGCCATCGGAACTTTTCAAAACTCCGTTTCTGGAATCGAAACCCTCGTAACCGAAATAGGTAAAGTCAAAAGTTCCCGCATAGATTGTATTGGCGTGGTGAGGATCAATTGCCAGAGCTGCGAAAGGAGGGCCGTAAAGGGCGTTCCAGGTTGCGCCCGCATCAGGGCTCGTGATCAGAGGCGACCATGAATCTCCGAAATCATCGAAGTTTGCCACATATAGTATGTTCGAATTGGAAGGGTGCAGCACGAGCGCATTGATATTGTCGCATCCATTAATAGGCGGGCTGCTGTCGCCCCAGCTCTCTCCGCCGTTAAGGCTCTTGAACAGGCGACGAAATGAGTGATGGCAAAAGCCTGTGAAAGCAATTCCGGCATAGACAATCTGTGGGTTAGTCCTGTCAATCGCCAGGGCGGTAGTAGCATTGCCGAACAGGGGCAGACTGTACCAGGTTGCGCCTCCATCATTGCTCTTGAACACATTGCCAGCCCCGCCGGCATAAACGGTATTGGGGTTATTCGGATCGATTGCCAATGCGTAGGTGGGCGCTCCGGGGCCGCTGCTGCTCCAAGTAGGATTTGTGAGGGTGTTAGTTTGAGCCGACGTGGGCCAACTCAAACCAATCAGCGCCAAGATCAGGCCGACGAGCGGAAACGTCGATAAACAAATGACTGACAAGCATCGCTGTAAACATCGGGAAGGTTGTTGGAAGTTGTAATTGGTGTTCATAACTTTATGCTCCGTTCATTTTCGCTGTATTCACTCTGCGTTGAATCACCATCCGGTCGTTGGGCAATGAACGCATTAGCCAGCCGGCTCGACCGGCTCGGCCTCAGGCACTCGTCCACCCGCTGGCGACGCTAACCAGGTACTCGCGGTCTCTCCCGGGGCTACGGGATGTAGTTCAGGTCTTCGGGAAGCAGTCCCTCGACTGGCACCTCGAAGAAGCGGCGGGGCTCCGGGTGGATGATGACGGTGCCGCCGGAGGCGAAGAAGCTGCCGATCTGGTCCTGTAAGCCGCGCGCGATCGAGCGCCAGGTCGCGTTCGGGTGTGTCACCTGGAGGAGCGTCGGGTGCGGATTCTTCGGAATCGCCGGGTCTTCTGCGAAGGCGAGATCATGGCGGTAGTGCAGGGTCCGGTCCGCCAGGTTGCCCGCCCGCAGGATCGCGGTCGTGCCCGGGTTGATGGCCTGCTGGTCGGCCTTGGCGAACTGGTAGATCACCGACTTCGGATAGAGACCGGGCAGCGGCGCCTCTCGCACGTAGCGGGCCCACGTCACCGGGCTCTGACCCGACTGCCCGCCCCATTCCTGCATCTCGAACGCCTCC
The DNA here is from genome assembly GCA_030859905.1 of Acidobacteriota bacterium. Taxonomy (GTDB): domain Bacteria; phylum Acidobacteriota; class Blastocatellia; order Pyrinomonadales; family Pyrinomonadaceae; genus PSRF01. The sequence continues at coordinate 2,124 of JALZJF010000208.1, read as the reverse complement.
TGGATCTCGATGGCCCCGGCGATCGTGTTGGTGACGGGCGGTCGGTTGCGCAGGGGCTTGTTCTCGTTGTAACGAGGGGAATTGATCGGAACGCCGTCGATCTCGACGATCCCCGGCGAATTGATTAGCGATGGCGTTCGAGCCTGGAGGGCATTTCCCAAAGCAGCTCGGCGCCCGGGGGCCCATCGCGCATGCTCGGGCGCCAGTCCGCCAGGGAAGGTCTCCACCGCGGCGTAGACGCTCGGCTCGAGCGCCAGGAAGATCGTGCCGTACATCGCGCCCGCCGAGAGGCCTTGATAGTAGATCCGGCCCGGATCGAGATCCGGCGCACCGTCGCCGTCTACGTCCATTCCCACCTCGATGACACTCACTAGCTGCATCAGGTCGACGACTGTCTGCCGATTCCCGTCGCGTTCCCCGATGGTCCATGCTCGAGGCGATGCCGCCACAGAGCCCTCGGTATTGCCAATCACGCCGTTGCCATCCTGATCGAAGCCACGCCCCGCGTCGGGGATGGTCAGGGACGAACCATCTGTCATGTTAACCGTGAGCGTGCTGAGCGGTCCGAACCCCTGCCCCACGTGGTTGATGCCGAGCGTGGCGATGCCATTGGCGGCCAACTTGGACGCGAAGTTGCCAGACGTGAAATGCTGGTTGCCGCTCGTGCCGCCGCCGATCAGGGCGATCGGCCACCCATTTTCCGGCCTGGGGCCGGAGGGCAGAAACAGGGTGAAGTAGATATTGTTGTAGCCTTGCACGACCGGAATCCCGGTGCGCGTTCCCACGGCAGGGATGTATTCGCCCGGATGAACGTTGTAATCGGGGGACACATAGTACCCGTACGCGATCGTTCCCACGGCACCTGGCACGATCCGAAGAATCGCCAGATCGATCGGTACCGTCGCAAAGCCAGGTGGGTTGTCTCTCGTCTGCTGTCTCCAAGCAATGTTTGCGACGTCCGCCAAGTTGAACACGGCGCGCTCGCCCGCGGGGCCGAGCAGGAAGTCGGCGGGCTCCGGCGTGCGGGCCTTGATCTGGTCACGGATCCTCTCCATCACCGCGGTTATGCTCTGCGTGGTAAAGACGCTGGCCGTCACCACGTCGCGCTTCCGAACCCCGAGTGCTCGCGCTGCCTTTAAGGCGTCGAGCAGCGCCTTCCGGTAGCGCTTCAAGTCGCGGTCGCGCTCCCAACTGAAATTGAGATCGCGCCTGAATCGCCGGAAGGCTTCGCTCGCCTCGACCGGCGCGCCGGACAAATCCCGCACCCCGCGCGTCACGATCAGCGCGTAGCGCCGATGCTGGTCGAGGAGGTCGTTCACCTCCACGTGTAAGGTGAGCGTGCCGAGGTCCCAGACGACCTGATTAATGCCGATCACTTGGCCGCCCGGCTCACCGCCCGGCAGCGTGCTCGAAAGGCTGATCACGAACACCGTCTCGTCGGTCACCGTCGCCGGATCGATCTCGCCGTCGAACGGGATCGAGAGGCGGGTCTGGAGGCCGAAGCCGTCCAGGGTGTTGATGACGTCTAAGTCTTCACAGTCGGACACACGGACCGCGCAATCAGGGTAGGGGAGGTTCACCCTGCGTCCGGTGTTGTGTGAGCGATCCGCGACGGTGAATCTATCCGTCGGGAAGGGTCCAGTCTCCGGGCGGTCAAGGTCGAAGAGCGCGTGAACGGCACCGCTCGACGGGTGAGCGCTTTCAAGGTCATCCGTGTTGCGCACGGACACGGGCTGGGGCGTGTGGTTGACGGCGACGACATCTTGGGCGGATGCATCCTGGGCACCTGCGTCAAGCGCGTTAAGGCCAGCCAGCATAGTCGCGAGGATCGCACACCCGGCTGACGCGATGAACAACCGTCTGAACCTGTCAGGGAACAACCAGGCGCTCAGGGCGAGCAAATAGGCGATAGGATGTTTTGAGTAACGCAGGTTAGGCATGGGCTTCCTCCTCTGTTGTGTGGGGCCGGCACTTTGGTAGGGCGAGCGCATCTGATTTCCCAACAAATATGAAGGTTTGATTGTTCAGCAAATTCAAGCTTCGATGACTCATTATCGAATTTTCCGAGTTTCTTGTGCGCTCAGAAGAAACTCTAGAAACAACAGAAATCGTTCAAACGCGCAT
>JALZJF010000195.1 GCA_030859905.1 Acidobacteriota bacterium | reverse complement strand
CGCCTGCCTTCGCAGGCTTAGGACTTTGTTTTGCAGAGGCCTGGGGCTCACGCCCCAGTCTTTATGCTTTCGCCTGCTACCGCAGGCTTACTGAAAACACCGCAGTTCATGAATAATCCGGACTAGTTGAGTCCCGCTCCTCCGAACGGAGCTGGTAAATCAGGTTGCGTGCGGGTCTATAGACATTTCACTCCTAATGGAGTGGTTTGAACGAGAGGGCATCAGATGCTTTTTCCGACAGACTCCTAGCTGAAGTTAATGCCTTCGTCGGATCAGGATCAATACCGAGTTGTCATCCAATTCATGCCCGTATACAATTCCGCGCGTGATTTACATTGAGGTAACCTTTTGGAGAACCTTCTAGTGGAACCTGCCGTTGTCCTCACCTCACGGAGCTCGATAGAGCGACAAGCGCTGCTTAACCGATTTCTCCCAAAGATAAAGCCTAACCCAGTCCTGGATCGTAATTTGGTCAGCTTTCAGGCCAATCGGAAAGTTCCTTACTACGGTTGGTTCAAATACAAGGAAGGGTTCTCCGCCAACCTCGTGGAGTCCTTGGTCCGAAAATTTGGGAGCAACAAAGGTATGCTGTTAGATCCGTTTGCGGGTGCTGGCACTGCCCTGTTTGTTAGCCGACTACTTGGTTGGGATTCCATTGGCATTGAAGTTCTACCTGTTGGCCCTTATGTGATGGAGGCACGTGTTGCAGCCGAAAGGATAAAACCGAAGGCGTTCAGAGACCTGTTGGACAAGTTACCTTTCAAGGGTTGGGCCAAATATTATGATGCGGACTTTCGTTTTAGGCACATTCCGATAACCGAGGGCGCCTTTCCTCCGAAGGCGGAGCGCGCCATCGCGGGTTATCGCTCGTTCATTAACGGTTCGGTTCGAAACTCCTCACTCAGACTGCTTCTTGATTTTGCGTGCTTCAGCATTCTGGAAACCCTGAGCTACACGCGAAAGGATGGCCAGTATTTACGATGGGATTACCGGGCAAAGAAGGAGCGAGGGGGATCGAAATTCGACAAGGGACAAATCTTGGATTTCGATGCTGCGATTGGTCTCAAGTTGCAACGTATGTACGAGGATATGGTTGGGGACACGCAGCCCCGGACTCTTTTCGACGCCGAATCTCTTCCAACCACCCCTGGAACAATGGACTTGAGAATTGGCTCTTGCCTAAACGAGTTGCTCGATTTAGAAAGTGGCAGCGTTGACGCAGTCTTCACGTCCCCACCTTATTGCAATCGGTATGACTACACGCGGACGTACGCTCTGGAACTCGCTTATCTGGGCTTCGACTCCGAAGCGGTCAAGCACCTGCGCCAAGAAATGCTATCGTGCACAGTTGAGAATAGGTCGAAGCTTGATGCCTTGGAAGCGAGTTACACTCAACAGGGCCGACGAAACGACTTTGCAACAATTATCCAGGCTTTTGAACGCCAGTGCTCTCTACGGGAAGTTTTGGATATCCTCGAGAGACTAGGCTCGGATGACCAACTCAACAATGCCAACATTCCGAGACTAGTTAAAAATTATTTCTTTGAAATGTGCTTTGTACTTTATGAGTTGTCCCGTGTATTGCGCTCAGGCGGCGAAGTGGTAATGATAAACGATAACGTTCGCTATGGGGGTGAAGAGGTTCCTGTCGATTTGATCCTGGCGGATTTCGCAGAGCAATTCGGATTTCGGGTTAAGCACATTTGGACTCTAGCACGGGGCAAAGGGAATAGCAGTCAACAGATGGGATTACATGGCCGATCTGAGCTTAGGAAGTGTGTTTATATGTGGGAAAAGCGTTAGCGTCTCTCGAAATGCTAAAGAAGCAAGATGCCCACCTGCTGGAAGCGCTAATCAAGGCTTATACGGCTCGTGCTAAAGTATTTCACCAAGGTGTTTCCGCGGCAAAGATCGATCTCTTGATTGCAAAGATTGACAGCATTGATCCAGCTTCACTCCATTGGAAGCTTGGTAGCCTAGGTATATCAAGAAAGGCATTCCAGCCAAAGTCCAACACTGAATAAACAGACTTTGGACTTGGGACGTCTTCGCCTTACGCCTTCCCAAGCTCGTCCACTATTTCGTTAGCATCGAACGTCTTGCGCAACACTTCCCACATCCCGCGCACGTCTACCGAAATAGAACGATTAACCGATTCATCGTAGTCGAAGTTGCCGACCAGTGATTGGATGTTGCCGTCAAAGATCAAACCGACGAGCTCACCTCTCTTGTTAATCGCCGGGGAGCCACTGTTGCCTCCGATAATGTCGTTGGTGGAAACGAAGTTGAATGGCGTCTTCAGATTAACCATCGGCTTCCGCTCCATCCAGCGGGGTGGCAAGACATACGGAAACTTGTGCTTGAACTTCACGGCCCGGGCATAGAGTCCACCCAGCGTAGTAAACGGTGGCACAAACTTTCCGTTTTCCCGGTAGCCCCTCACTGCCCCGTAAGAAAGTCGCAGCGTGAAGGTTGCATCCGGATAGAGCTTGGTTCCTTCAGTCTCGAACAGCACCCGCGCAATCTTTCCGTAACTGGTGCGCTCCACGCTGAGCACTTCATCTTCGTAGCGCTTGCGCGTCTCGCGCGCTTCTTTATCGGTGCTGCGCGCCAGCTCAATCATTGGATCGTTTGATTCCTCAATAGCCTTGCGACCACCGGCGGCGAGTTGTTTGCGATACGCAGGGTCCTTCAGCTTGGACCCTCCGATCAATTCCGCGGCGCGCGCTCCGGGAGTCTTGCCCCTCAGTACTTTTTGAACCAAAGGATGATTCTGGTCATAAATGCTCTGCATGAACTCCAGGGAGTTTGCCAGCTTAAGTTTCTCGAAATCCTCATGAACTGGGGCGGTCGAATAGAGACCGAGTTCCAGCGACGCCCGGCGGGCGTCGGAAAATTCCGGCAAACGCTCGGCATTTGGTTTGTCACTCTCCTCGGCCATGCGCACCAGAGTGCGAGCGTAGCCGAATAGCACACTATTAAAGGCGGACGCAAGATCAATAAACCGCCGCTCGCGCGCATAACTCGCGTAGTCTTTGTGAGCCTTGGCTATAGCGTCCCAGGCATCGCCATATGCTTGCTTCTTTCCGGCGTCAGCGGTGACTGAAGCTCGCAGCGCCTGCTCTGCCTTGAGCTTTTTAGCCATTAAGCCCTTGTCTTGAAGTCCGGCCATCTGACCTTTGTAAACTTTGATCGAGTTTTCAATGCTATTCAGTTCGCTCTGCGCGAGACGGGTCTGCTCTGCGCCCTGGGCCATATATTTCTTCAGCATGTCGCGGCGCGTTTCGAGCATCCGCAGCAGCAGGGGAATGCTCACATCACGCAGCGATTGGAGGTGGGCCACGGTGTTGAGTCGAGAAGTTGTCCCCGGATGTCCGGTTACAAATACCAACTCTCCCGCCTTCGCTCCGGTCTTGGACCATTTGAAGTAGTTCGCCACCTTTACCGGCTGGTCGTTCTCGTAGACTCGCACCAGCGCCATATCGATGTTGAAGCGAGGGAAATTGAAATTGTCGGGATCACCGCCAAAGAATGCGGCCTGAAACTCCGGCACAAAGACCAGGCGCACGTCGGTGTATTTTTTGTATCGATAGAGGTTGTACTGTCCGCCTTGGTAAAGCGTGACCACGTCGCTGCGCAGTCCAGTTGCCTGAGTTGATTCTGACTCGATAGCGCTGATCTCGGCGCCCCTGGCAGCATTCGCTTCAACGGCCGACCCACCAGGATTGACTGCGCCATTAATCCGGCTGGTGACGTCCTCGATACTCTCCAGGACGTTTAACTCGAGGCTGGGCGCCTTTAGTTCGTCAGCTTGAGTGCGGGCGACAAACCCTTCCTTAGCGTAGTCCTTTTGGGCGGAGCTCAATTCGCCCACAATGCCTTCAACAATGTGATAATTGGTCAGTACCAAACCATTCGGCGAAACAAAGGAACCTGAGCCGCCGTTATTGAAACGCACCGAGGCAAGTTGCGCTTTCCGCAGCCACTGGTCCGTAACTTCAAATCCGTATTTGCGTCTGATGTCCGCGCGCGGCACGTTGTTGAAGGGCCACATGCCTTCGTCAACAGCGAAGACCGGCACGGCCTGCAGCGTAAACAGCGCTATGATCAGCTCACACAATAATTTTCGCAATCTCATAATTTGCCTCGTGAAGCTAATTTGCGGGAGAGGTCTTAGAGCTTTTCGATATCTAATTGGATGCCTGAGATTAGAATGGGTGGGCAGGTTGGATGTCAAGCTACCGGCATAGAAACGCGTGTCCCAGTTTGAAGAGCGCGGCGCTCGCCCTCAGTCAATGCACGATGCACGACCCACGAAACCACGCGAAATAGCACCTTAGCCGCGCCGACGTTGCGTTGGGGTTGACGGTCCTCAGCCCACGTTTGACAATCGCAGGGTTGAAAACGTCACCCGCCCAAGGAAAGTCCGCCATGCCGGGAATCTCTGATTTCGCCGGCCGCCTTTTTCGCTCCTGGCAATCCCTTAAACTCCCCACCGGCAAGACTCAAGTAATTCTGGCTGTTTCTGGCGGAGCAGATTCGACTGCCTTGCTGTTGGCGCTGGACGAATTGGTGAAAGCGAAAAAGCTGTCACTGACCCTCACTGTTGCTCATCTTGATCACAGTCTGCGAAAAATTAGCCGGGAGGATGCCGTATGGCTTGAGAATCTGGCTGGTGAGTTGCGGCATGAGTTCATAAACCGGCGCACTGACGTTAAGAAACAGGCGGCCAGAAGCGGCGACAATCTTGAACAAGCCGCCCGCCGCGCCCGGTACGCGTTTCTCAAGAAGACCGCGAAAGAAAAGCACTCGCTCCTGGTCGTCACAGCTCATACACTGGACGATCAGGCGGAGACCATTCTGCTGCGTTTGTTACGAGGTAGTGCGGCAGAGGGCCTGAGCGGCATTGAGCCTGTGCGCCTCATCGATTCGAAATCTTCCATCCAGTTGGCTCGCCCTCTGCTCTCGTGGGCGCGCCGCGTCGACGCCGAAAACTACTGCCGGCTGCGGGAGGTCCAATTTCGCGTCGACGAGATGAACCAGGACGAAAGGTACGCTCGGGTGAGAGTTCGAAAACAACTGCTACCGCTCATGCGCTCCTTTAATAACAAGATTGTGGAGGCTCTTGCGCGGACAGCTACTTTACTGCGCGAAGATGCCTCAGCACTCTCAGATGAAGCCATCAAACTCCTGCGGCTCGCGAGTTTCCAACCTTTGGGGGAAAAGCGGGACAATCCGGCACGGCTTGACGTAGAGGTCCTCGCGAAAGCTCCCGCTGCAGTGCGAAGGCGGGCTCTGCGGCTATGGATTTCTCAGGGGCGAGGAGATCTGCGCCGGCTGGAAATGGTTCACCTCGTGGCCGTCGATAGTTTGATTGAAGGTAACCGTGGCGGGCGTATTGCGGAATTGCCAGACGGCGGCAAGGTAGTGAGAAGGCGAGGATGGCTGGAACTGGATGCGAAGGGTAGGTAGTGATGGCAGTTTAGAGTTCATCAAGCTTTCGCTTGTCCGCACCGCTAAGGCGCAACCTAAAGGTTGATGACTCTGAACTTCCGGACTCAAAATGTAGCCAAACCCGATGGGTTGCTGATGGTCTTCCTCGTGTCGATCTGCTTGAAATCGGCTCCGCCGTCAACTATCTTAGTGCCGCGGCCAAATCAAAATGCGCAAACTATTATTCCAGAAGGAGGGATAACTCAAAATGCCTGAAGTTGGAGACCCGGCCCCGGATTTCGAGCTTCCAAGTAACCTTGAGAAAGATAGGAAGGTTAAGCTCTCGGACTTCCGCGGCAAGAAAAATGTGGTGCTGGCGTTTTACCCGCTGGCCTGGACGCCCGTCTGAACGGGACAGATGCCTGCGTACGAGGCCGACCTCGAACGCTTTAAAGGCTACGATGCCCAGGTACTGGGCATCTCAGTTGACAGCGTACCTTGTAATATAGCGTGGGGTAAAAGTCTGGGAGGACTCTCCTACGACCTCTTGAGCGACTTCGAGCCTAAGGGTGAGGTGGCACGAAAGTTTGCCGCGTATCGAGACAAAGACGGCATTAGCGAACGCGCGCTCTTTATTGTGGACAAGGAAGGCAGGATTGCTTTCAAAGACATCCACGACATTTCGGACCAGCCTGACAATGAGGAACTGTTTGAAGTTTTGCGCAAGTTATAAAAAATAGAAAATGCCAGATGTCGGGTCGTCCGCGGCTTCTCGCATCTGGCATTTTTGTTCAGGCAGGCGTTGATACTTCAGCGCGAATGCGTAAGTTGTCGAGTATTGTTCACCGGGGCACCACAGGGTTCGTTGTATTCAGTCATGTTAATTTCCAGAAAGTGTGTTCCTTTCACCCCGTTTGAAGGTGAACTCTCAAGAAGTACCATCGCCATCGTGACGGCAGGCGGGGTTCACCTCAATGACCAAGAACCTTTCAACATCGCCGACGAGTTGGGAGACTTAACCTATCGAATCATTCCCGAAGACGTCGATTCTTCCCATCTCCAAGTTACCCATCATCATTATGACCACGCCGACGCTGACAACGACATCAACGTCGTGTTTCCAATCGATGTGCTTCGAGACCTGCAAGCCGAGGGGTTTATTAAAGGAATTGCGAAAAAGCACGTGGGTTACATGGGCTACACCATGCAGCTCAAGGCGATGTACGAAGGAACCGCCCGAGAGATTGCCAATGAGATCGATAAAGGGTCGCGCGCTGACGCGGTGATTCTGACTGGAGGTTGACCAAATGTTTGCCACCGCACGGTCGTGGCGGTCCAACGAGAGATTGAAATGAAGGGAATACCAACCGTCTTGATTACCGTAAGTCCCGAAGTTTCAGCGCAGATGAGGCCACCGCGAGCGTTGTATCCCCAGGGATTTAAGATCGGCAATAGCGTGGGCGGTCCGGGCATGCGCGTGCTGCAAGGTCAAGTCCTGCGAGACGCTCTAGCGCTCTTGGCCGAAAACACGAGACCGGGCCAAATTATTACGCGTGATTATCCGGCTTATGGGGAATTTCACGAACCTCCCCGCGTCAGGAATTAGCGAATTTCTCATGTACAAGACTATTGGAATTCTAACAGGCGGAGGTGACGCTCCGGGTCTAAACGCGGTGATTCGTGCCGTGGTGAAAACCGCCACCGGGTTCGGCATGAAAGTCATCGGTATTGAGGATGGGTTTGAAGGGTTATTGGGCAACACCAGGACTCGACCACTCTCCCCGTCAGACGTGCGTGGTTTATTGCCACGTGGCGGAACCATTTTGGGCACTCGCAATCGCGGCAGATTCGTGGAACACACCGCAGAAGGTATGGCCACCACCTCGCCGGAGGTCTACGACGAAGCGGCGAATAACCTCACTCGAGTGAATATTGACGCGCTGGTAGTTCTGGGTGGTGAAGGCACGTTAACGATTGCCGCTCATTTTGATAGGCTCGGAATTCCGGTAGTTGGCGTTCCCAAAACTATCGACAACGATCTGGCATGCACCGAATTGACGTTTGGTTTTGTGACCGCCCTGGACATTGCCACGGAAGCGTTGGATCGACTACACACCACGGCTGAATCTCACGACCGCGTGATGATTCTGGAAGTCATGGGGAGAAACGCCGGCTGGATTGCCCTGCATTCGGGTATTGCGGGGGGCGCGGACGTGATCCTTATTCCGGAGCTACCTTTCTCAATGGACTCGGTGGCCGATAAGGTTCGGGCGCGCGATCAGGGTGGATCGAATTTCAGCATCATCGTCGCCGCGGAGGGAGCCGTTGAGGCTGGACACGATCAGATCTTTCAGGACAGCGGGGACAAAGAACATGCGCCTCGACTTGGTGGGATAGCGCAATACTGCAGGACTCAACTCGAGGCCGTTACCGGCAAGGAGACTCGATGTGTTGTGCTGGGTCACTTGCAGCGGGGTGGCAGGCCGAATGCGTTCGATCGAATGTTGGCAACCACCTATGGGGCTCATTCAGTCCGCGCTCTGGCCGAAGGAAAGCGCGGCACCATGGTTGCGCTGCAAGCAGGTGACGTCATTACTGTTCCCCTTTCTGAGGCGGTGGCGAATGTCAAAACGGTACCTCCAGATGGCCAGATGGTAAGAACAGCGCGCGACACAGGAATTTCATTCGGCGCGCTTGACGAGGGCAAGTACCACGTTTTGATCTAACTTTATTGCGGTTTAACTAATCCCCATAATGCAAGGGCGCAGAAAGCGAGTTCTAGTTGTCAGATATTAAAGATAAGCTTCAATCAGAATTAGAGGGGTTGGAATCAGAATTACGCGTGCACCTCCCCAAGGAAATTAAGCGCGCACTTGAGTTTGGCGATTTGCGAGAGAACGCTGAATTTCGCGCTGCCCTTGACCGCCAAAACATCGTCAAGGCCCGCATCGTAGAGTTGCGCCAGCGAATCAGCGAAATTGCCTCAATTGATATCAATCGTGTGCCGCGAGACAAGGCGTCCTATGGCTCTACGCTGATCCTTTTCGACTCCGAACGCGATGAAGAGGTAACTTACCGGCTGGTGACGCCCGAAGAGAGCGACCCCCAGCAAGGGCTCATCTCCACAACCTCGCCGGTGGGTAGAAGTTTGATGGGTAAAATCGAGGGGGACGAAGTCGTCGTGCGGACGCCCGCCGGGGCACGAACCTTCGAAATCAGAAGGATGTCTACGCTCCACGACGAGATCGAAAACAAGTCCCAGGCGGAATCCCGGACTGAACCCCGGAATTCCGGTCCTCCGGGTAAGTGAAATGGTCCAGTCAGTAATCCTGGCCGCTTAGGTCCACCGGGCTGTCAACTTATGTATCATTTGGGCATAATGATTTTCAGGAGACACCAGTAATATGTTTGTTGGCGGTATTGGGCGGGGCGCGCAACGGATTATCGACGCGATGGTGCGGTGGCTCGCCCACGGTCATATCAACCCGAACATTCTGACTGTTATCGGCGTTTCCTTGAATGTTGCTTGTGGCCTGCTCTTTGGTCTGGGCAGGTTCTTCTCGGCCGGAATAGTCCTAATCATCGCCAACCTCTTTGACATGCTGGACGGTCAGGTCGCGCGGCTTTCCGGCCGAGTCACAAGGTTTGGGGGTTTTCTCGATTCTTCTCTGGACCGCCTGTCAGACATGGTCGTATTTGTGGGCTTGATGGTCTTTTATGCTCGAGATACCGAATACCATTCGACCCTCAATGTTTTCCTCGCGGGTGCCGGACTAATGGGGTCGATTATGGTAAGCTACGCCAGCGCGCGAGCCGAAAGCCTGATTCCCAAGTGCGATGTCGGTTTTCTTCGGCGCCCGGAGCGGGTAGTTCTTTTCATCATCGGCGCTCTCAGCACGGTCCCAGGCTCAAACAACTTCTTTGCTAACCGGATGCCTGCGGTCCTGTGGGTCTTGGCAGTGGGCTCCTATTGGACCTTTGCCCATCGCATGTATCACACTTGGCGCGAATTAAACAAAGTACAGTCCAAACATGAAGAAATAGAATCTCCGTCGTCTCATTCTGCATCTAAGCCCGGGCCTGATCGACGAGCCGAGCAAGCATTGATACACAAAGCCGGTTGAGCAGAACCCCGAAAGTCTTATTCCGACAAATTGAGTCTTTCAGTTCGAGGTATAACAAGTGACGATCTGTCCCTGCTGTGGCTTTAAGTTTGAAGGCAGCCTAAGCCAGGGCTGCGCCTCCTGTGGCGCCTGCTCCGTAGGCGAGGCCCTGCCAAAACCGGAACATCAGCTTCCTTCCTACGGTCGCTCGCTGCTGCTGGCGGTCACCGGATCGTTGATGGTTCTTGTGTTCCTGACCCAGACAATCATTGCCTTGGTCCAACGCGCACCCCGTATCACTTCTACCCTGGCGCTTTCGTCAGTTCTCACTTTGGATTTCTGGTCCTGGGTCGCCGCCGGGGAAACAGCCGCCTGGCGCCTGAAGTGGATCGCCATCCCGGTGACGATTATCGTGCTCTGGGGCAGCCTCAAGATTTATCGATCAATGCTGAAATCCCCGGCGCGTTTCTGTGGCTTCGGTTATGCAAAGACCGGTCTCATGACCTCAGCAATTGTTCCCGTTCTGATTGCTGTTCTGATTGGCGTTACGGTGCCGGAACGTTTGCGCCAGCGCCAGGTCAGGTTACAGGCTGCCGTTTACGCTTTGGGTTACCGGTATGATCGCGCACTGCTCGAATATAATGCCCGATTTGGCACGCTGCCCGCGGAGTTGAACGACTTGCGTCGTTTACCCGACCCGGACGGCTCAATCGCTGCCGCACTGAGTAATCTTGAGGGCGTGACCTATGAGCCCAGCGCCGATCTGGCTGCCCTGCCGAAACAGAAATCCCGGAACTTACGCGGCGCAGTCATTCGCAATGCGTCTCTGGATATCGTCACCGACGATTCGCCTGGCGAGGGGCTTTCGTTTACGAACTACGATCTTCATTTGCCTGGGGCGGACAAGCTCTTGGGAACTGAAGACGACTTGATCGTTCGCGACGGTGTGATCATAAAAGCCTCGGAAAGCGTACGCCGGCCCGGCACGACAACCTTATCCACTAAATCCACCAAGCCCTAAGGCTCGTCTGTAATGTCTTTCCTGGATCGTCTCCGACGAAAGAAGGAAGACGAAGCCTCGCGCTTTGTCCGCCTCTCAGAAACCGGTCCCATCACCGGAGGGTAGTATTCTCGTATCATGTCAGACGATCCGCCAGGAGTCAGGAGGGTCGTTTTGTTGTCAGTGATGATTTTTTGAGTTATCACTAGTACTCGCGGTCGACAAATAAACCGGGGAGTGCTCTTAGTTTGGACCTCTGGATTCTGTCTTCTGACTCCTGACTTCTGACCCTTGATCATTGCATGTTTCGAAAAATTTTAATTGCCAACCGGGGTGAAATTGCGGTGCGCCTGATCCGCGCCTGCCGCGATTTGGCAATCTCCCCTGTGGCCGTCTATTCGGAAGCGGATGTAGAAGCAGTTCACGTCCGACTCGCCGACGAAGCAGTTTGCATCGGCCCCGCACCTTCCACACAGAGTTACTTGAACATCGCATCAATCGTCGAGGCTGCTAAACAGACGAAAGCAGAGGCAATCCATCCCGGCTATGGTTTCCTGGCGGAGAATGCGGAGTTCGCTCAAGCCATCGCTGCCGCCGGACTAAAGTTTATCGGCCCCCCAGCAACGGCAATGGAAACGATGGGTTCGAAAACCAGCGCCCGACGCGCTGCGCTGGAGACAGGCGTTCCTATTGTCCCCGGGACAGTCGAGCCTTTGAATTCGTTTGCGGAGACACAGAGCGTAGCGGAGCAATTTGGCTATCCGGTGATGTTGAAGGCCTCGGCGGGTGGTGGTGGTAAAGGGATGCGTTTGGTCGCCACCCCCCATGAGCTGCAGTCAGCATTCGAACATGCACGTTCCGAAGCAGCCGGCGCTTTTGGTGATGCTTCGCTCTATCTAGAGAAGGTAGTCGAGCGCCCACGGCATATCGAAATTCAGGTCTTCGCGGACGCATACGGCAACGTTGTTCATCTTGGTGAGCGAGAATGCTCAATCCAACGTCGTCACCAAAAGGTGGTGGAGGAGTGTCCTTCTCCAATAAACGACACCGACCTGCGCCAGCGCATGGGCGAATCTGCAATCAAGATCGCGCGTGCTGTTGACTATGTCGGGGCTGGAACAGTTGAATTCCTGGTCGCCGATGCTACTCGCGAATTTTATTTCCTTGAGATGAACACCAGACTACAGGTCGAACATCCAGTGACGGAGCTTGTTACCGGGATCGATTTGGTACGTGAACAAATCCTGGTAGCCGCAGGAGCGCGCCTCTCATTTAACCAGGAGGAAATCCGTTGGCAGGGCCACGCGATCGAATGCCGCGTCTATGCGGAAGACCCTGAGAACAATTTCTTCCCTTCGCCGGGCACAATAAGCTTCCTGCAGGTACCATCGGGTCCAGGCATTCGCGAAGACAGCGGAGTGCGCGTCAATTCGGAAGTGTCCATTCATTACGACCCAATGATTTCAAAGCTGGCTGCCTGGGGCCGCAGTAGAACCGAAGCTATGGATCGCTTGCGCCGTGCTTTGGACGAGTATCAGGTCGGCGGGATTAAGACGACCCTGGCATTCTTCCGCGAGATCGTCCGGGATGATGAATTCATTGCCGGCCGACTGGATACTGGTTTCATTGCCCGGTTCAACCAGCGACGTGAGGCCGCGCGTAGTCTTGTGTTGAGTCAATCTGAAGAAATCGAAATCAAGCGCCGGGATTTGGCTCTAATTGCCGGCGCGATCCATTACGCGAAGTTACAGAGGAAAGCCTCGCTCCACCGTCAACCCACGGACGATTCAAAGAATCGTTGGAAGATTTCCGGTCGTAGGGTGTTGACTCGTCAGAGAGCCGTTATCGACAAGAAAGATTTGAGGCTGAGAGGACCAGGCGGTGATAAAGCTTAAAGCCGAAGTGGCCGGCAAAGATCATCAGATCTCGATTCAACGGCGTGAAACCGTAGTCTTAGCCGAGGTTGACGGTAGACGCTACAAGCTGGAATTTCGTGATTTGGGCGACAGCGAATATTTGTTAATCGACGGCCACACCGTCTACAACTGCCGCGTGGAGAGCAGCCACAACCATCCCGACCACATTGAAGTAAGCTTGCGCGGCGTCAGCTACCCGGTGAGGCTCAGCGATCCGAAGCGTCTCCGCAGCGCTCAGTGCGGCGCGGAACACGACAAAGGAGCTGCTCGAATCGTGGCGCCCATGCCCGGGAAAGTTGTGCGCCTACTTGTCGAAGCCGGCGCCGAGGTCGAGGCTGGCGCCGGCATTCTGGTGGTGGAAGCAATGAAAATGCAGAACGAGATGAAAGCGCCGAAGGCCGGCTACGTGGTCTCAATTCATGCGCAGGTTGGGTCTACTGTTAACGCCGGAGAGGTACTGGCAGTAATTGAGTAAAGCTTTTGCAATGGACAATCAAGCATCACTCGAAACTTCCGGCGAAACTCCGCGCATTTTGTTTTGGGATATTGACGGGACGCTCATTCGATCAGTACGCACTGGGGCTTTCAAGGACTACACGATTCCCATGCTCGAGGGGGTTTTTGGTACTTCCGGCAGACTCGCCGAGATGAAAGTCTCCGGGATGACAGACCTGCAGATTGTGGCAGAAGCTCTCCGCCCTGAGGGCTTCACGCATGAGCACATTCGGGAGCGCATCGACCATCTCCGCGAGCGATACATGGAGGAAATGCACAAAGCCACTAGCAACGGTGCAGAGTTCTTTCAAGTCTTACCCGGGGTGCGTGAAGTTCTGCAGGAAGTTGCCGATCATCCCCGATATCAATCCGCACTAGTTACCGGCAATATTGAAGCCGCCGCCTACTTGAAGATGGAGCTGGTTGGCCTCTCGGAGTTTTTCACGTTGCCCGGCGCGTTTGGCGACGAGTCGCATGATCGCCGTGACCTCCCCGGTCTGGCTGCCGAGAGAATCAGAAGTAAACTCATGTTGGATCTACAGCCTCAGCAATTTATCGTCATCGGCGACACGCCAAACGACATTGCCTGTGCGCATCACTTCGGCGCTCGGGCCCTCGCCATCGGAACCGGACGTCTTTACAGCACCGAAGACCTAATGAAGTGTTGCCCCGACGCTTTCATACCGGACCTTTCCAACCTCGAAGTGGTAATGCAGACGCTGGCCAATTTGTAAGATCGCGCCAGAGAATACAGAACCGCGAGCGGTAGCGTCCGGATCCAAGCACTCAACGCTCAGTAAACAGCAATCAATGGCGAATTGAGTATAGGCTGGATCTCCAGTCAAAGCGTTCCAGCGACTTACAAGCCCTAATCCACATCTCTTGAATTGCATCCTGGGCGTCGGACTCCGCGCCTCCGACCAGGCGAAGAGCCAGGGAATACAGGGCGGAGTGTGGCGACGATAAAGTTTCCGGAACGATGTCTCG
Organism: Acidobacteriota bacterium; assembly: GCA_030859905.1. Lineage (GTDB taxonomy): Bacteria > Acidobacteriota > Blastocatellia > Pyrinomonadales > Pyrinomonadaceae > PSRF01. The sequence goes on along the minus strand of JALZJF010000195.1, from coordinate 38,036 downwards.
TCCTTGGTGCGCAGGAATCTCTCGACCAACCTCTGGTCTGAATTGTCCATAGAGTGGCGGCTCTCCCTCTAACTGGTGAGTGACGGATTCGCAGGCCAAAGGTTGTATCAGGCTAAGCTAATGCTTGATCGGCATGCTACAAGGGTGACGGAAACGGCGGTCTACTCTTTCTGATTCGTCATTGGATCACCCCTCCGCGCTTGGCGAGGTATACAGAAAGAGGGAAAATATAGATTGACTCTCTCACCGTTCAGTCTTAAAACTCTATAGGTTGCCTTGCCTTCTCATAATACTGCCCAACATGTATGAGAAGTTTAAAGAACTAGACGGCACACATCCCTGGCGGGACGTCAGTCCTGATGGTTATGTCGACTATCAAGCTCGTTACCGCCCACAGGGTCGTGTTCTCTACTTCAATTTCCCGCTTGCTAAAGAGATGGCACTGATCCCCGCCGATCACGCGCCCACCATCAATAAAGAGATTGAACAGGTCATTCTCGAAACTTTCTCCCTGCGAATTATCAACGAGTACGACCTAACGCACGGCAAGAAATACCCGCCCGAGAGCATCAGGCCGGGCGCCTACATGGCAACGCGCTATCTGCAAACTCAGCATCGTAACAAACAGGGCAAGACTTCAGGAGATGGCCGAAGTATCTGGAATGGATACTTGAAAACCCAGAGTCTTACCTTTGACATCTCCAGTCGCGGAACCGGCGCCACGATCCTGAGCCCCGGGGCGCAGCAAGCAGAGGGAGTGGTGAAGACAGGTGATGAGAGCTTCGGGTATTCGTCAGGCCTGGCGGAGCTGGACGAGATGTTGGGAAGCGCCGTCATGTCAGAAATCTTTTATCGGCAAGGCATTCCTACGGAGCGGTGTCTGGCGGTAATAGGCTTCCCTGACGGGACCTCAATTGGAGTGAGAAGTGCGCCCAATTTGATAAGACCGGCCCACATGTTTCGCTACCTTAAGCAGGGCCGGCATGCTGAGCTAAAAGCGTCGTTGGATTACTTCATTGAACGTGAAACTAAAAACGGATTCTGGCAGCTACCATCCGGGGAAAACGCGCGCTACGCCAAGGTGCTGCACTATCTCGCTAGCTCTTACGCGAAAATGGCCGCCCTGTTGGAAGAGGAATACATCTTCAACTGGTTAGCCTGGGACGGAGACAATATGTTGGCGAGCGGCGCCATTCTCGACTATGGCTCCATACGCCAGTTCGCCGCCAAGCATGATAAATACCGCTTCAAGGATGTCGATCGCTATTCAGCCTCTTTGTCTGAACAGCGACACTGGGCGCGCATGATCGTGCAAGTGTTTGCCCAGGCAATCGGTTTCATTCAATCGGGTGAGAAACAGAATCTTCAGACCTTCAAAGACGCTGAGTGTTTGAAAACATTTGACATCGCTTTCGAGACTGAAAGAGTTCGACGCATGCTCTGGAGAATAGGTTTTACTCCGGAACAGATAGATCATCTCATGAATAACGCGCGCGAAGAGATCAACGACTTCGATAAGGCGATTAGCTATTTCGAAGATCGAAAAGTGTCGAAAGGTATTGAAAAACTTCCCGATGGCTTTACCCACAATCCGGTGTTTCTCATCCGGAATCTGCTCCGCCTCTTGCCCGCCTACTATGTGGCTCAGAAGGTCGGCCGGGCAGACGACCAGAGCGCGTACATGCCGGATGAAATTTTCTGCAAAATCATGGCGGCCTCGTACGTTGTAAAGAGAGACCTGGAACTGACTCCGGCACGTGTCGCTTACGTTCGGGCCTTTCAGGAAAGTTATCTGAGATTAATCGTCGCCTTGGGTGAGCCGTTTGATGAAATACTGAAATCACTCCAGGAGAGATCGGCGATCATCAACCACCGGCATCGCCTGACTGGAGATGCCATGGTATTCATCATCGAAGAGGTAATTGCGATGAAGGGGAAGATAAAGATTGACGGGCTTCAGGAAGCCCTCGACGCCTTCATCGATTCGCAGGTTCTGATCCCCGGCAAGTGGCAGCCAGTGCTACCCGATCAACTCAAACCTGACACACTTAAGTCCCGGCTACTTAACAAGATCCAGGCAAACCTGGAGGAATACAAAGAGTCGATCTGAGGAAGAAAAGCCCGAGAGCGAAGCGTCGTACTTTGAACGGCTTGGCCTGACCCCAACCAAGAGCATAAGACACGATCCACGAACTCACACTAAATGGCACTAACAAGGTTTCGTGTCGTTTAGTGTAATTTCGTGGATCGTTTTTGGTCCAACTAAATTGCTAACAGCGAGAAAAGTGCGGTTTTGCTCGTCTATTTAGGGAACTGCGGTTAAAGGTCCTTTTGACGGCTTCGCAATCAGGGCGCAGCAACCCATAAAAGATAGTATCTTGAACCTCTCCGTTAACCTGCCACCGCTCACGAAGATATCCCTCCCGCTGAAACCCAAGCCTTTCAACCGTTCGGATTGACGCGCTATTTCGCGGATCCACTTCGGCTTCGATTCTGTGCAGAACAAGTTCTTCTAAGGCATAGGCAAGCAGCGCCTGGAGAGGCTCCGATCAGATTCGATGGAACCCTTTCAAAATGTCTCGCGTCGCCAGACGAAGAATCACAGGTCGGCCGTGAGGGCAGGTTGTGGGTGAGGAGGTTTGCAGCAGACGATCGATGAGCCAGCGCATCTTCTCCGGGGCCAGAGGCATGTTTACTTTAATCGCCGCATGACAGGCCAGCGAGGCGGCGATGTCATCTCTGAGCGCCTCCCGCGCAGATCCTTTCTTTTCCGCGTCAACCGTTTCCAGTATTTCGGCGAGCATGTTGCGCGCCTCACTCGCGGGCAAATCCGCTGGAGTTGCTTTGATGGCCACGGTCCGGCCAGACAGGCGCATCAGCTCAAATCCATAGCTCTCAAGCTCCGGCGCCACAAAATCGAAAGCCGCAGCCTGCGCCGGGGTCAGGTCGAACGTTTCCGGAATCAGAAGATTCTGCGACTCCGCCAGACGAGAGGATTCGAGCGCCCGGTACTTATCAAATAGAATGCGCTCATGCGCCACGTGCTGATCAATCAACAACAAACCCTCGTCGTCGGTAGCGATTATGAAACTCTCATCCAACTGGCCGAGCGGCCGGATGTTCGAGGATAACTCTTCAACTGTAACTTCGCGCGTAAACCTATCCGCCGACGCGAGGGGCGGCAGTGAAAGCGACCTGGTAATTCCCTCGGGCGCTGTTACAGTTTCGACTCCCAACGACTCCGCTTTACTCGCAGTATCATTAACTGCGCTTGACGATGCTACGGAATTCCGTTCCGCGGAGAGTCCCCGCCGCATAGCGTCGAGATCCCCAGCAGTATCGGATTTCAAGGCCACAGGTTCAGGTTCCCTACGCTCTTCGGCAAGGAATTCCTCGTCCTGGATCGGCGGAGAGGCGAACTCGATTCGCGACTGCCAGCCGGGCTCGACAAGTGCTCTATACTCGCCAACCGCCGCCGCACTACTTGCCGCCTTACTAGTCTGAGCGCTAACGGGCGAATCCTCGGCGCCCGCTGATATGGCAGCTACTGAATCATCCGCCTCACGTTGATCGTGTGCAGCAGTTAACGCCTCGGTCACGTCGGGACGTGTATAGCCCGCGCTGGCAAGGGCGGAGCGCACGGCCTCGCGCACGGCATCCGCAACGGCCGCCACCCGGCGAAAACGAACTTCCGTCTTGGCCGGATGAACATTCACGTCCACTTCCTCGAGCGGCGTCTCGATAAACAGAAGCGCAGCCGGATACACTCCGTGCGGCAAAATTGAGCGGTAGCCTTCGGAAAGGGCGCGGCCAATTAGTTGGTCCCGGACGAACCGGCCGTTAACAAACAAGTACTGTGCATCTCGTGAAGTGCGTCGATCGCGGGGGGCGGAAACGTAGCCGCTCACAAGGGCAACGTGTTTGTGTCCGCCGCTGACTTCGAGCAGGTTGTCCAGAAACTCGGCCCCAAAAATCTGATATGCACGCTCCCTCAAATCCTTTGCCGAGGCAACTCGCAGCACTTCACGACCATTACTGGTTAGACCAAAAGCTATTTCCGGATGGGCCAGTGCGTAGTGCGTGACGAGATTCGTCAAGTGAAAGGTCTCTGTCGCTTCTGAGCGCAGGAATTTTCGGCGGGCGGGAACATTGAAGAAGAGATCGCGCACCGACAGCGTCGTGCCACGGGGATGTGCCGCATCTTTGACATTGCGCATCCGCCCGCCTTCAATCACTACGCGAGTTGCGGCGGCGGCATCTTCGGTTTTACTAATCAGCTCGACGCGCGCCACGGAGGCGATCGAGGCCAATGCCTCGCCGCGAAACCCTAACGTGGCAATGGAATTGAGGTCCTCAGTGGTACTGATCTTGGAAGTGGCATGACGTTCAAACGCCAACAGCGCATCATCACGCACCATGCCCTCACCGTCGTCGGAGACTTTCAATAGTCGCCGCCCGCCGCTCTCTACATCAATGACGATACGCGTTGCTCGCGCGTCGATGGCATTTTCAACTAGTTCCTTGGCGACCGAGGCCGGCCGCTCGACAACTTCGCCGGCGGCAATCTGGTTGGAGACGTGATCTGGGAGGAGGCGAATCTTAGACATTGCTATACATTGCCGATTGCCGATTGCCAATTGCCAATTCGAAGTTTTCGCAGGTTGTTCATTCGAGTTAGCGCATTCGTACTCTGAAATTGGCGATTGGCAATCGGCAATTATAAATAGACTACTTGGTGTTCTTCTGATCCGAGATTGATCGCGTTATAGATCCAATCAACGACGTACCGTCCGTGGCGCGCCAGCAGAGAACTGATATTAATGTGGCGCTCCTGCAAATCCTTATCCGGATACAACTGATCGAAAGCTCGTTGCAACTGCCGCTGGGCCGTCTCATCGCGGGACATCTGGGCCCGATGAAACCGTGAACGTAAGCCTTCGAGTTGATAGTTGATCTTGCGCCGGCCTGTTTCCAGCGCTTCCGCAAGGGTCGGATCAATTGCCCGCAGTTTTTCCCTCAATCGATCGAGGTCCTGATTCACACTCTCTTCGGTCTCGGTAAAACTCTTCGCCGTATCCGCTCCGAGATGCTCTTCGACTACCTGGGAAAGAACACTTTCCGGCCCGCCGAAAAGATCCGCCAAGCTCAGTCCATAACGCTCGAGCGCACGACCTGTATGGCGTTCCACCATCGTCAGACTCGACCGCGGCAGGATAGGTGTAATGGGCCGCTCGAGCACGCGATAGACTTCGGCGGTTTGGGCGAAGTAGGCGATCTCGGCTGCGCCACCCAGGTACGCAATGGTTGGCAGAAGGTGATCCTGCACAACGGCGCGGAGCGTTACGTTGGGACTAAACCGCTCAGGCTCAGCACCGGCAAGGTTTGCGAGCTCCTGGGCCGTGTAGGTCGAACCCAAAGCCTTCACCTTGTATTTACCATCATCGGTACGCGTCAACGGGTGGCGTGCGCCTTCATCGTGGATGAAAAGCGGAAAAGAGGTTGCTGAAGCCAGTACTTGCGCGTGATAGCCGGCGCCCTCCAACTCACGACTGCGAGCTTCAAGCGCGTTGGCGATCTCCTGCGCCCGAACGGCCGCGCTGGCGTATAGAGAAGCCGCGAGTCGCTTCATTCTGACATCCATGGGATCCAGGAAAATCAGGCCATGTTGACCCAAAAGCGACGTCATCATGCGGGCGAATGCTTCGCCATAGCCACGACCGGGCTTCCATGCATCTCGCAATAACGATTCGAGGTCTGTGGTGAATTCAGAAACGGGTAGCAATTCAACCAGGCGATCAACCACTCGGGTGATGGAATCGTCCAGCACAACATGTCCGACAGGAAGGCCTTCCCGGTGCAACTCTAATGGCACGGTTGCATTTGCCAGCCGGCAATCCTTACCAATGAATTCAGCTTTTGCGACTTCAGCAAAATCATGATCCTCAGTGGCAATCCAGAATACAGGCACGGCTTTGGTGTTGCGTTGCCTCAGGCAACCTGCCAGTTTCACCGCCGAGAGCGCTTTGAATATCGTGTACAGTGGCCCAGTGAACAGACCCGCTTGCTGTCCGGAGACAACTGCCAGGCAGTCCGGTTCGCGCAGCAACTCAATGTTAGCTATTGTCTCCGCGCCGGCGCCCCAGGTCACATTCATCTCGGAGAGTGCGTCACAAAGGACCCTGCGATCAGTGGTATGCGCTGCGAGCACTTCCGGGGCCCGCAGTGGCAGTTCGTGATGAAATCGTATTGCTGAGGGATAGAATCGACGCAGCGCAAGTGGGTCGCGAAGATAGTCAAGAAAAAGGCGTGATTGATGAGGAATGCGTTCGAAGGAAAGAGTCTCGACTCGCAAACCCGATTCTTCGGGTGTGCTGTAACAAGCGGATTCTGTCGCGCTCACGGTCTCACTACTCCTGCGAACTCGCCCTGTTCGCCCCTGGCTTCAGTCTTCGAAACCGATTCGTTTCTCAACTCTTCAAGCAGCGTTGCGATTTCCGCGTGAGCTTCCGCGCTCGCTGGCCTAAGCGGAGCGCGCGCCGCTCCCCCGGCGAAACCACTCATGTCCATCGCTGCTTTGAGTCCGCCGATACCGTAGCGCTTCGTGACGGCCAGTGCAAGCGGAGTCAGTTTCTCTTGCAAAGCTCTGGCTTGATCGCCTTCTCCGACCTCAACCAAGCGATAGATCTCGAGGCACAACGCACCGGCCACGCAACCCACAGCGAGAATTGCGCCCCGCGCTCCATACTCGAGCGCAGTGGCGAGAATCGGGCCGTTCCCCGTCAACACTGCAAAATGTTCGGCGACCAGGGTCACGGTCTTCTGTAACCCTGCCAGATCAGCGGAACTGTCTTTGATTCCGACGATGTTCGGATGCGCACTAAGTTGCGCAACCGTTTCAGGCTCGATCTTAATGCCGGTCAAATCCGGCATGCTATAGAGAATCACCGGCACCGGTGACGCATCGGCGACGGCCGTAAAGTGAGTAATCAGGGCACTCTGAGTAATTGCCGGCCGGTAGAAATGTGGGGTGATTACGAGCACGGCATCGGCTCCAGCGGCTGAGGCCAGTTTAATCTCGGCGATCGTCGCACGGGTGGCCTGCAGACCTGCACCAACTATGAATTTCAGATTCCGCGGGATCTCGTCTCGGGCGATGTGAATCACTTGCGCACACTCGCCTACGTCCAGGTGAACTCGCTCACCCGTAGAGCCCAGAACAACGTAGCCTGCAATTCCCGTCGCATTCCATTTTTGGATATTGCGACGAAGGCCTTCCTTATTAATTTCCTCAGTTGGGTTGAAAGGAGTGGTAAGCGGAAGCAGGATCCCGCGCAAACTATTCGTTGGGCGCGTGGTGGGTGCGGCCGGGGCGGAACCTATTGCATCGGATTTATTCAAACGCAGGAATTATAACGGCCTCTGCGGCGTGCAGGCAACGGGGCCGGGGAAGTGGAGGTGCAGGTTGACAATCTAACTCAACTGATTCCTTACTCTATAAGGTAAGAGGATGCGACCTTGAGCGGGGGCACGCTGCGCTTTGCCCCCTTCCCAACCTGCAAATCATCTGAGTTTGAGTTGTATGGACAAGTCTGTTAAATGAACGAACACTTCGACCTGATTATTGTAGGCGCCGGCCCCGCGGGACTTTCAGCCGCGGATGCTGCAGCTCGCGCAGGATTGAGTTATCTGGCGATCGAGAAAGGGACAATTGCCGAAACCATTCGTGCGTACCCGGTTGGCCGAACGCTTTTCTCAACCGTTAATGAGCTGGAAATGCGGGAGGGGACTCTGAAGCCGGTGGGTGAGAAGCCCACTCGCGAAGAACTCCTCTCTCATTACATTCATTTCGTCCTCGATCATGACCTTCAAATTAACACTGATGAAGAAGTGACGGACATCGACCTACTGAAGCCTGGAGATTTTCTCGTTCATACCACCCGTGGTGAATACAACACAGCTCGCGTGTTGTTTGCGATAGGCGCGATGGCCAATCCCCGCCGTCTGAACGTTCCCGGCGAAGACTTCCCCAAGGTCCATCACACGTTTGTTGAACCCTATCCTTATGTCCGCAAGGATGCGCTGGTTGTAGGCGGCGGCAACAGCGCTGCGGAGTCGGCGCTGTTTCTTTCCGAAGAAGGAGCGCGCACCACTCTGGCGATCTGGCGCGGGGACTGGGAGAACCGTGACCCCAAAGCCGGGGCGATGAAACATTGGGTGCGCGGTCCCCTTGAACACGAAATCGCCGCCGGAAGACTGTGCGTTATACTTTACAAGCAGATCGTGGAGATTACAGAGCGAAAAGTCACCCTGGTTACGGATGACAATGACACACTGACTATTGAAAACGACGTCGTTTTCGTTCTGATTGGCAGTAACGCCGACCTCACCTTGCTGAAGAAGATGGGAGTGCGCACCGAGCCTGGGAAGCTAACTGAAGTTCCCAAATATGATCCCGAAACTTTCGAAACAAATGTTCCCGGTGTGTACGTCGCCGGCCATTTCACCCACGCTCGTCATATCAAAGAAGCTATCGCCGTACCCCGTCGGATCGTGCCCCTGATTGCGCAAAGCTTAAGCGCGAGCATCGGTTCGCAGTAACGCTCCGCCTCCGCCAGTGAGTGTTAAAGATCAATTATCCCAAGTAGCAAGAAATTGCGGGTGCTTCCAGTCCCATACCCGGTCAGGCTCCTGATCGACGTTGACGGGCCTGGAATTCCAAAGCCAGGTAGCATGAGACGTCGCCCCGAGCGCGTTAATGGTGACACTCAGGAGCAATAGCAAAGCCCCGATGAATGCTTCCAGCCGCCGACGAAGCGATTGCCACCTGGATGTCTGCTCGTTGGCAGAACGCCGCCACGCTTGTAGACCCGAGACAGCGAGCAGATAAAACCAGGGCACTATACCCGTCGAATAACGTGGCCCGTAAGAGTGGCCACCATACCAAGGGGAATGTGAAGACACGACAATCAGATGGATAGACACAATGACCAGCGAAAGAACCACGAGTCGCCGCAATGGCAAGGTCGCCCGATACCGAACCAACAAGTAGCTGACAAAAAGGAGCACTGGCACGAACACCAGCAGACCGCGCGAAGGACTCAGAAGATTGCCGAAAAGCGCTAGCCATATAGGCGTGGATCCGAAGTGTTGGTAAACAAAGTAATAGTTGGGAAGTACTTGACTGAAATGCGACCAGGAGTAAACGGCGAAGACTGAGAACCAGGCAGTTCCAACCGTGGCGTACGGCATAAACAGACGACCGTGATACATCGCGATATAAATCGTGATTGCCACTATGGGCAACGCGAAGGTCGGCCTAACAAAATAAGTCCACGCCAGCAGAGTGGCCAACAATGCAGGTCTAAGACGGTAGATTCCCAACTCCTGGGCAATAAGACTGAGAACAACGAAGCCGAGCAGAAAGATCCCCCACGTGTCTGACCACAAAGCTCTTGAGGCTGTGCTCCAAATTTGAGTTCCCAGCGCCGCGCCCAGAGAAAGGAGGAGGCTCCAACCCGGAGGGAGCAGGAGTCTGCTTGTGAAATAGAAAAGAGAGGCAAGCGCCGCCATTAATAGCGCTGCCAACCGGGCTTGGATAATTACTTCGCCGTGGGAATTGTAACTCCCGTCGGCGTTGGCCGCGGAAACACCGCTGGCATTCATCAGCGCAACAAACGGCACGGAAAGAACGGAAGTACCGGGTGGCCAGAAATAGTAAATGTGATCGTTGACTAGCTCGAGCTGGTAAATGGTGCCGTTCGAAATGTGAAAAAGCTGTGGGGTTGGATGCAATCGGGGAATGCTATATCGGTCTAGAGTGAAAGTGCGATGGTGGATCAAACTCTGGCTTAGCAGCATCGAGTAGTTCGAATCTGCCAACTGATGGACGCGGGAAATAAGAAAGATGCTGAGTACAAGAAGGAAGACAATGCCCCCGAGGGCGACATCGAGTCGAGAGCGTCTGAGCCCTCGCACCAATGCCGTGAGGTCAAGTTTCAACTCCGATGCAACCTCGCTGGAAGCGGCAATCATAGGTCAGACCGATTCTTTTTGCGCGGAGGCGAGAAAGATTCCAATGCCTTGCTAATCTCCTCCAGAGTTTGTGGGTCTGCACCATTCTTTTTCGCCAGATCAAGCGCATGAATGCCCAGGGCCCGGTAGGCATCGAGTGCTACGAATAAACCGTGTCTGCCAAGCGCGGACAGATGGCTCTGAACTGTCGCCAAATCTCCACGTGCAAAAGTGCCAGTCAAAGCAGTGGCTGGGTCTGACCTGCCAAGATTGTTTACCGTGCTTTCCAATAGCGGCCGTAACACGCGCCGGGCTTTGCCGGGATCCAGCCCACATCGCACCAGCATTTCGGTGGCCAGATCGAAGAGCGCAACCACCTGCCCGGAGGCCATTACGGCCGCGGCATGGTAAAGAGGCTTATTGCTGGAGCAAATGGAGAAACTTCGTCCCTTCAGATCACGGACGATGGCCCGTGCCACACGAGCGCCCCCAACGTCGCCTTCCACACAATAAAAGGCTCTGCGCAAGTTCATGGCGCCGGTCTGGGGATCGCTCACGGAGACGAGGGGATGTAGCGACCCGACCTGAAATCCCATCGCCGCCAAGGGCGCCAGAACGTCGGAAGAGAGCGCACCACTCGTATGTAAAACAATGCGCGCCTTAACCAGATTTCGTTGGGCGCCAGCTAGCCTTTGAGCGGCGTGGGCAATTTCGTCATCCGGTGTCGTTATGAGAACAATCCTGGATGGCGGCAGCAGTTGCAGGTCATTGGCTGTTAACGCCGAGGTAGCCCTTCCAATCAGGGCGGCTGCTTTCTTTGCGCTGGCCGGGTGACGGGTTACGACCGCCTCAATCCGATAGTCCGCCGAAGACATAGCAATTGCCAGAGCGGTTCCCAACCGGCCGGACCCAATTACCGAGACGGAGGGCTTTGATTTCTTTGAACGGACGGCCTTTGGCATTCGACTAGCTAAGCTTATTTGCAACATACCCGGGCGGAAGGTTAAGTCCGGTCAAGGCCGAAACAAGTCGATTTCTTAGATTTTTAAACTTCGCTGGACTATAATGTCGAGCAGCGCGAAACGCCCCTGGGAAACTATCTGGTTTTTGAATTTGCAGAATAGGTAAGCAATAGGAACGCGCAACCTTGCTGCCAGCCTCTGGCATCATAGACTGCGCGTCCGAAAATAGCGAAAAGAGCTTCCCATAGGTCTTCGCTGAGCTTCCTTGAAAGTTTGCTGCGCACTTAGACAACAATCCGCGGCGTGGAATGATAGTCCCGCTGGACTTCTCCCTTTTGGGCCGGTGTTCGAAGTATCTGGAGGTTTTCCGAAATGAACGATTTCTCCCGTATCGCAACTGCCCTGTTGTTGGCCTCGTCGCTCTTCGCGAGTTCGGTCCGAGTTATTGCTCAGTCGACCCAGTCGCAAGAAGCAGTTAAGAGCGAGGCCACTTCCAAAGAAGACAAAAAGAAAGCTCAGGAGAAAGCGAATTCCAAATCCACTACTGGCAAGGCCCTGTCCACGAACGAAAACCCGAACATGATCGGGAAACGGAATATCAACAAGGGCATCATCGCCGGGATGAGCGGTTCCACTGAAAAAGAGGTTCGCCTGGGCCGCCAGTTGGCTGCCGAGGTTGATCGCCAGGCAAAGTTTGTTGATGACCCAGTAATAACGGAATACGTTAATCGGGTGGGACAGAACATTGTCCTGCACTCAGACGCAAAGGTGCCTTTTACGATTAAGGTCATCGACTCAGATGAGGTAAACGCCTTCGCTTTGCCGGGTGGTTTCTTTTATGTGAATAAAGGCCTGGTGCTGGCGGCGGACAACGAAGCGGAGCTCGCCGGTGTAATGGCCCATGAAATAGCGCATGTGACTGCCCGTCACGCGGTCGAGAACCAGCGAAAAGCCGAACTTACGCAGTATGCGGTTCTGATCCCGGCGATAATTTTTGGCGGCGGCCTTGGTCAACTAATCTACCAGGGTGGCGGCTTTGCGGCCCTCCTCGGCTTCATGAGGTTTAGTCGGGGCGCGGAGGAAGAAGCTGACAAGCTGGGTGTGCAGTACATGTACGCCGCTGGTTACGACCCCACCGCAATGGCCACGATGTTTGAAAAATTGGAGTCTAAAAACAAGAAGAAGCCTGGTTTCATATCTAAGCTTTTCGCCACGCATCCGGCGCCTCCGGAACGCCGAGCAGCGTCTCTGGCGCTAGCGGCCCGATTCCCCGAGCGAGAGGAGTATGTAATCAGCAGTTCGGAGTTTCAAAGGGTCAGGGGTCGGCTGTTAAGACTTTCCAACGCGCGCGCGTCTACCGCCGGTGCGCTTCCGAGCGCCGAAGAAGGAGTTCCGGGTCGACCCACGCTAAAACGCCGTCAGCCCACACCGGATGAGCCCACTACTCCGGATACAGAGCAGAAACCGGCTGAAAAGCAGGAGCCTCCGAAGCTCAAGCGGAATGACGGCACCACCCCAACGCAGCCTTAACCAAATCGATTCGTTCAATGAAAGGCTCTCCAGCAACACGCCGGAGGGCCTTTCCTGTGATCGGGTTCAATGTTATTTAGGCCTTACAAGAAGTATTTTCAGCGCCGACTTCAAAAAAATCGACCTAACCAAGATCAGGTAGTGGGTCAGTTTGATTCCGGCAGTTCAGCGTTCATCATCAACCCTCGGGTTGTCGTTTCGCCACCACAAGACTAAAGTCAACGGAACCCACTACTGAAAAAAGAGGTGCTGATGCAGCTTGAAGCCGGAAGTTCAGAGTTCAGCCTTTAAGCTGCCGCGCCGCTACGCCACGCAAGCTAAAGCTTGAACTGTAAATTGCGTCACTACCAAAAAGCCAAAAAGAAGTCGCCTTGACAATATTCTCAACCCTTTTGTATTCTAACCGTTCGCGTTTTAATCGCTTAAAACAGAGATAGTTAACTATGTCGACATACTTTCCTAGCGGTAAAGATCTGGCGCTCGGACGAAAATGGCTCGTGGTCGATGCAGCCGGCCAAACGGTCGGCCATCTGGCGTCAGAGGTAGCGTCAATATTAACCGGCAAACGAAATCCCAAGTGGACTCCTTTCTTGGACATGGGCGACAACGTAATCGTGATTAATGCCCGCCAGGCAGTGCTTAAGGGTGCAAAAATTGATCAAAAGATGTACCGGCATCACACGCTTTACCCGGGCGGCTTGCGCGAGGTTTCGGCGAGGAATATGTTCGCCAAGCGTCCGGAGCGAGTGCTGGAACTGGCGATTAAGGGTATGTTGCCAAAGAATAAGCTCGGCAAGGCGATGGGAAAGAAACTAAAGATATACCCCGATGCCGACCACCCACACACAGCCCAGCGCCCGCAACCCCTCGAATTCACTTCACGTTCAAATAACAGTAACCAGACACGTAAATAAAGAGGAAGATATAACTGTGGCTGAAATTCAATACTACGGAACAGGGCGACGAAAAACTTCGACGGCGCGAGTGTATTTGCGCCCCGGCTCCGGTGAAGTCCAGGTTAATCGCAAGCCTTTCGACAAGTACTTTCCCAACGAAACATTGCGCATGATTATCCGCCAGCCGCTGCAGTTGACTGAAACCACGGGTAAGTTTGACTTGTTGATTAATGTTAGCGGCGGTGGCCCGTCGGGCCAGGCAGGGGCGATTCGACACGGCATTACCCGAGCGCTGATGCTATTCAATGCTGACCTTCGTCCGGCGTTGAAGCAGGCTGGTCTGGTCACGCGTGATCCGCGCATCAAAGAGCGCAAGAAGTATGGACAGAAGGGCGCGCGCAAGCGCTTCCAGTTCTCGAAACGATAAGTTCGATTTTTGATTTTAGATTTTTGATTCTTCTAGGAGTGGCCCGGTCCGGCTAGAGGTCATTTCAGACAACTTCAAATCGCAAATCAAAAATTGGCAATCAAAAATGCCTTGAATCCATTGTCGTGGCTCGGATTGGTTGCTCTCAGCGAGAGGGCGGTGAGTCGCGATGAGTACTTAAACCAGTTCACAAAGGAGAATAAGTTTGGTTTCGGTTACGATGAAAGAACTTCTGGAGGCCGGCGTACACTTCGGCCACCAGGTACGGCGTTGGAACCCGAAGATGAAGGAATACATCTTCGGTGAGCGCAATGGCATTTACATTATTGACCTGCAGAAGACCCAGCGGATGTTTCGGGAGGCAATCAACTTCGTCACTAATCTGGTCGCTGAAGATCGTGGCAAGACGGTTCTCTTCGTAGGCACTAAGCGTCAGGCTCAAGACGCCATCCGTGAAGAGTCAGAACGCTGTGGCCAGTATTACGTCAATCAGCGCTGGCTGGGCGGCCTCCTGACCAATTTTCAGACAGTCCAAAAGTCGATTAAGCGCCTGCGGGATCTTGAAGCGATGCAAACCGATGGTCGCTACGAAAAACTGACCAAGAAGGAGCGCATCAAACTCGACCGCGAACGGGAAAGCTTGAACAAGAATCTTTCCGGTATCAAGTCGATGGGCCGGCTGCCGGATGCGATTTTTATCATCGACGTGCGCAAGGAAGAGATCGCAGTCGCCGAAGCGAACCGGTTGGGCATCCCGATTGTCGCAGTCGTGGACACGAATTGCTCGCCAGAAGGAATTGATTATGTCATTCCCGGAAACGACGACGCCCTACGCGCAGTGCGACTTTTTGCTTCGCGCATTGCCGACTCGATTCTCGAAGGTCAGCAAATAGCCACAGAAGGGGGAGTAGCGATTAGCGCCGCGGAACCAGGGAGCGCAACTGAAACGGCCGCCGCCGGGGTCGAGCTAACGGAAGTAGCCCCTCTCGCAGCGGCCCCAGAATCGAATAATGGCTCCCAGGCTGATCAGCCTCCCGTAGTCGAAGTTTCGGAAGGTAGCGAGACAGACGCGGCGCCTGATCAAAGTGCCGAGTCTGTCGTCGCGGCGAGCTAGCAGATAATTTAGATTTCTTATTCATCGGCGAGCGCAGCCTTTAAGCGGGAGTTCCGCCGGGCTGCGCTTTTCGTTAACACGTAGCATAGACTTCAGTCTGTAACACAACGTAGACCACCACAGACCAAAGTATATGCCACTCAATCATCGGAGAAATTTGTAATCATGGCAGAAGTAACAGCGGCAGCCGTCAAGCAACTTCGCGAGAAGACCGGCGCCGGAATGATGGAGTGCAAGAACGCACTGGTTGGAGCAGACGGAAATGAAGAGCGCGCCATTGATATCTTACGAAAGCGTGGATTGGCCTCCGCCAGAAAGCGCGAGGGCCGCATCGCTGCCGAAGGAATTGTCGGTTCCTATATCCACATGGGCGGCAAGGTGGGCGTAATGGTTGAGGTAAACTGCGAGACTGATTTTGTGGCGCGTGGTGACGAGTTCCAACAGCTCGTCAAGGACGTCGCCATGCATATCGCCGCGGCAGAGCCACGCTATGTCTCGCAGCAAGACGTTCCCAGTGAAGCTCTGGAAAAAGAGCTTGAGATTGCCCGGGCCCAGGCTAAGAATGATCCGAACAACGCCAACAAGCCGGATCAGGTTATTGACAAGATCATTGAGGGCCGGCTGCACAAGTTTTACGAAGAGAATGTTCTAATGGATCAGCCGTTCGTTAAAGATCCGGCGAAGACGGTTAGCGAACTGGTTACCGAAAAGATAGCAAAAACAGGCGAGAAGATTACCATCCGCCGGTTCACACGTTACAAGATGGGCGAAGGGCTCGAACGACGTGGGGAAGACTTCGGTGGGGACGTCGCATCACTTGTCGGTTAGTCTGTTGCCGCAGAGCAAGCTTTTACCGGCGTCTTTTCCTCGTTGCAGAAACTAATGATTGCCGAGAAACCTAAAACTAATATCGCCGCGTTGGTATACCGGCGTGTCCTGTTAAAGATTTCGGGCGAAGCCCTGATGGGCGAACAAAACTATGGTATCGACGTGGATGTCGCCCGTACCGTGGCCGAAGAATTAAAGGCCGTGCACGCTTTAGGAGTGCAGGTGGCGGTGGTTGTCGGTGGTGGCAATATTTTTCGGGGCGTCTCGAAAAGCGCCGGTAATATGGACCGTTCTTCGGCCGACTACATTGGCATGTTGGCCACGGTAATGAACGCCGTAGTGCTACAGGATGCGTTGGAGAAGCTTGATGTGCAAACCCGCGTAATGTCCGCCATGGACATCCCGCAGCTCGCTGAGCCCTTTATCCGAAGACGTGCTGTACGACACCTTGAGAAAGACCGCGTAGTCATCTTCGCCGCCGGAACAGGCAATCCTTATTTCACAACTGACTCCGCTGCCGCCCTGCGCGCGCTGGAAATCAAGGCAGACATTATTCTCAAGGCTACTAAAGTTGACGGCGTCTATTCTGCCGATCCAATGCTCGATTCAGCGGCGACACGATTCGATTGCATCACCTACCAGGAGGTCCTGGAGCGGCAATTGAAAGTGATGGACGCATCGGCAATCTCGCTGTGCATGGACAATAACCTGCCTATCATCGTCTTCAATATGCGTCAGCCAGGAAACATCCAGCGGGTAGTGGCGGGTGAGGAAGTCGGCACAAAGGTGTGCCTCAAGAAGTAGTCTGAGTTCCGAGTCTGAGTTCCGAGTTCCGAGTTCTGCACACTACTGCAGCGGACACTTCGATCTAAGCGGACACTCTCGATTTAACTCGAAACTCGAAACCCGGAACTCGAAACCATTCGGAGTGGACAGATGAGCGAGAAGGACGTAATCAAAGAAACAAAGCCACGGATGGAAACTGTCATCGAGGATTTCCGTCGCAAGCTGGCCACTGTACGCACCGGCCGCGCTACGGTCAGCTTGCTCGACAATGTGATGGTCGATTATTACGGGACCATGACACCGCTCAATCAAATGGCTTCAGTCCACTCCCCCGAACCACAGATGCTGACTGTGCAGCCGTGGGACCAGACTCAACTGGTTGCTATCGAGAAAGCTGTCCGGAGCTCGGATCTCGGGTTGAACCCCTCAAACGACGGGAAACTGGTGCGCATTCCAATTCCTCCTTTGACCGAAGAACGCCGCAAGCAACTAGCGAAGCAGGTGCATGAGATCGCCGAGGACCATCGCACGGCGACGCGTAACATTCGACGCGACGCCAACGAGCGTCTCAAAAAGTTGCTTAGGGATAAACAGATTTCGGAAGACAACGAACGTGACGGTCTCGACGAAGTGCAGAAACTCACCAATAGCTGCATCGGCAGGATCGACGAGCTGACAAAATCAAAGGAACACGATATTACGAGCGTGTAAGCTACTCTCTCCCATTTCCCGTTTCGCAGTCGCAGCCCACTCAACCTTGAATTGTCAATTCAAGCTCAGCACATTTGCAGGTTGTCAATGTTGATAGAACACAACTATGACTACTCAAACCCTCACCAGCGTCTAAGAACAGGCTAATACTTCAGACTCACCTCTCACAGCTCTGCTTCCAACTTGCTCGATCGTGACCTCCACTTTCCGGTCCTCCTCATGCCACTATGCAAAAGTTGCCCGCCTGTTGCCTGCTCATTAATAAATATACTCGACTTGAACTCGAAACGTCCGTTGACATATTTAGCCCTATATGGCCCTATGCTTTCAAAACCGACAATTCGTAAACTGTCAGGGAATCGCGAAGACGTCGTCGCCGAGCGGTTGATTCAGCTTTACATCCTTTACGCTGTACTCAGCAAAGAAAGCGCCCTGCGGCATCTCCAAGCGTTGGGTAAAGCTTGTTGCGACCAGGACGCCGTCGATCTCTTTCATTTTTCTGTTTTCAGTGCCGAAAGTATAACCACCATAAGGAATGAGGAAACTTGTGACTCGTCCCGTAGTTACATCGACATAAAAATCCGTCGTGTTGCCGTCGGGGTCCGATACACGAAACCCACGTTGCTTTTTCTTGTCAGGAAGCGCGCTCACCGCGTAACCGGGCTGGTCAAATTTCACCAGCAGTGCCATACCAAACTTGCTTGCGGGCGGCATTTCAACGTTAGGCAGAGAGCTATACGAGCGCTGACCATCGTAAATCTGCTTAAAGCTAACGGCAGGCCGGGCGTCAATCTCGACACGAACCTTCTCGCCCGCTAATACAATCACAAACCCTCCGGGAATTGACTGCGTAGAGTTGGGCGCATACAGATCGACGGAACCTTTTAGTATCACACTCTTCAGATTCTTAAACTTCTCCCCACCCTGGGCCGCAATTGCCGCGCGTGCCATCTCCACGGGCGAAGTGGTCGCAGTGATTGCCGGACTCACGGCGGCTCCATTTCCCCCTGGAGTAGACTTGCTAGTCTGACCCTGCGCGCTCGCGTTCACGCCGGCGCAAAGAATGATTGCACCCAGTGTAAGCGTGCCGAAGACCTGGTTCATAGTTCAATCCTTTCTCTAGAGCGCGAATAGTGAGGCTAATGCAGAAGCTGCCGCCGAAATCTTAAACCCTGCGAGCATCTGTCGTAACTAGAAGTTGAAGCGCACCTGCGCGGTGACTCTGCGGTTGCCGGCGCCGCTGCCTCCTGCTCCCCCACCGCCCCCGGGACCAAAGCCTCCAAATGCGCCGGCCAATCCCAGACTCTCGCCAAAGAACGGCGATGAGAGATTACCGACTGGAGTCGAAAGGTTGACCCTGTTAAAGAGGTTCTGAAAGTTTATCGAAAACTGAACGCTATAACGCTTGGCTTCCCCAGCTCCACCACCCGGTCCGCCGATGCCGGGAATGCCCCCGCCGCCTCCGCGGCCACCTCGGCCACCTCGCCCACCGCCACCAATTTGGGGGACACCCCTCATGCCGCCGCGGCCGACCGCCGCGGTCGGTGGTTGACCCTGGTCGCTCTGACCCGTTGCTCTGGATGAGGGCATACTGCCAAAGCTCCACGTCTTACTAATGCGCATGTTTACGGATAAGAGTCCCGGGCCTTCTCCAAAGTTGCGCAGGATCAACGGGTCTCCCTGACTGGGCCTGAGATTAAAGTTGCCAAACTCCGTGCAGACAATATTAGGCGCAGCGCTGCTACAGTCAAAGCCCGGGGGTGCCAAAGAGGGACGCTCATTGAACAGTCTATCGAGGTTTGTATCTTGCCCCGTGGTGATGTTGAAGGGCCGGCCGGAAGTAGCGATGATGAACGGATTGAGACTCACTTGCCACCAGGGCAAGTTGATCGTGCCTGCAAGGTGAAAACGATGGCGAACGTCAAAAGCGGCGCGTCCAAACTCGCCAGTCAAATCATACGAGTTGGCGGGGAACAGACCGGCGCCCTGCCCATCCGTGTCGTTGGTTGTCTTGCTCAGCGAATAGCTGGAAAAGAAGCTGATGGATCGGTTGAACCTGTTATTGAAACCAATAAACAACTGCTTCTGATTGGACCTACCGCTCGACTCATACTGATAAATCTCGCCAACGTTTCCGAAGGGCCGAATACCATTGGGATTCGCTTGAGTTATGGAATCCGGCAAAGGAGCATTGATGTTGCGAGCCCGAACGACGTGCTGAATCTGATTAACAAACAGGCCGGCAAACATCGTAAATCTGTGAGGCAGTTGCCGCTCAACCTGCAAACCACCCATATAAATGGTGGGGGCCTGAAGATTCTCTGCCACTCGCCACGTCACCTGCCGGGACGCAGTCAGCCCCGTCAAAGGGGGCAGATTGGGAAACGCGTCCATCGGGCCAAGCGTGGGGGGCACAAACTGCCCATCAACAACCAGTGGCGTTTCGCTCAGGAAGAACTGCTGCTGATTCACGCCGTTGAAGCGATTGGCCTGTAGGGTTGAGTTCTCGTTGAAACGATTATAGAAAACTCCGCCACCCGCACGAATGACCATCCTGGGCGGACGCGCGCTGTCAGACGCTCCGGGGGACCAGGCCAGGGCAACGCGCGGGGCAAAGTTGAATTTGCTATCGATGTTGCTCTGCTTTTCGTAACGTAACCCAAAGCTGAATGTAAGGTTCGGCCGCATACGCCAATCATCCTGAGCGTAAATACCGAGATCAACTTGACTAACACTCGCCTCTGGGTTGCCGGTTGAAATGTTGAATTGGGAGGCGCCGCCACCAAGCGCTCGGATCTGAAAAGGGGTCAGCCCTGATTGCTGACCCAGAAGCGTCCTGCGATATCGCTCGAGACTGTCTACAAAGATTGGAGCCGCGCCCGGTATTGGTTGATTATTCGCGTCCAGTTCCGGAACTAGTCCGCCGGTAAAAGTGTAGGTCCCGCCAAAGTTATTCGGATTGATGTCAGTGATGCTGACCCCACGGACACGACCACCAAACTTGAGTGCATGACTTCCCTTCTGCCACGACAAAAAGTTTTGTAGCTCCCAGCGCTGATCGGTATTTACAGTCTGACCAACTTGCGAGCCACCACTGGTAAAGGAACTGCTTACATTGAGCATCGGTACCGAGTTGTCGGCAAAGTTCTGGAACTGCTGACGCGTAAATTGGAAACGCGTCTCGTTAATCATAGAGGCATTAAGCACTGCCGTTTCAGTGATCTGAAAAGTGTGCTGATTAGACGCTGTGTTATAGGCGCGTTCCGGCAAGGAGAACTGTCCGACCCCGGCATTCTGAGTTTCTGATTTGCTGAAGCTATAGCGAGCGATCAGCGTGTTTTTGGTATTCAACTGAAAATCCAGGCGGGGGCTAAATGTCGTATTGCGACGTGGCACCGTTACGCCGAAACCAACATTAAGCGGGCTCAAGTTCTCGTCAAGAATTTCCGCTACCACCAGTTCACTGTCATCGATTTCACGACGTTCAAAGTCAACAAAGAAAGAGGCCTTCTTAGCCACCAGGGGACCGCCCAGGTTTCCGCCATACTGACGGGCCTGAAATGGGGAGCGTTTGCTGGAGCTGACGGAAAAGGGGTTGCGCGAGTTTAGGCTCTCATCCTGAAAATTGAAGAAAGAGCTGCCGCGCAGTTTATCTGTACCGGGCCGTGTGAGAATGTCGATCCGGCCGGACGGCTGATCGTTTTCCGCCGCAAACGGATTCTGATTAATACGAATCTCGCGGATCGAGTCCTTCGGGGGCATCCGTCCGCCCGAGAATCCGTCAATGAAGATCTGACCTCCATTAGGACCAACTGATGGCCCAGCCAGAGCCTGCAAAGCGGCGGCGAGCTCGTCCGGGTCGTCCGGCAAAGCATCCAGGTCCTTACCGGTGATCAGCGTTTGATTGGCATTGTTGCCGGCCTCAGTGCTTATCGGTGTTTCCGCCGCGACTGTCACCTTTTGGTCTTCAATCGTTACCTTCAGGGTTAGGTCCACGGATTGGCGCCGGCCAGCAGTCAGATCGATCTCTGCCTGTTCCGATGGGGCAAATCCCGGCGCGGCTGCCACCACGAAATATTTGCCCGCAGCCAGTCCACCTAACGTATAAACACCCTCACCATTCGTTACGGTAGTTTTTGCAGTGCCGCTCGTATCAATGACCGTGATCGTGGCCCCGACAATCGAGGCCCCTAACTCGTCTTTGACCGAACCGCGCAGGGTTCCCCGGGACTGCTGAGCAAAGACGACCGCGGCCGATAAGGAAACGACAAGACCAACAATTAAACTCTGGTGTAAGAGACTTCTCAAGTGATTCATGATTGACTCTGAGGAAGATTGAACTGTGCGAACGGTTGCTGGTTCGGCTCTTTAGAACCGTCTGACTCACGGCAAGCCGATGCCGAATTGAATGCCTGAGCCTAAACCTGCAGCCGGATTGGGTACTACTGGGCCGCCGGCCTGCTGTTGTCTCGCGGCCATCATGTTAAGGAGCGTGTCCGCGCCGGTTACCAGCGAGATTGCCGTCAACCGTGCAGGATCAGCCCCTTTGGTGCTGGAGACAATAATCGTGTCGCCCACTTTCACGTCAGCCAACGCGATTGTCGGCAGTCGTTCCAGCATCTCCTGGATGTTTATACCGCCACCTCCACCGCCACGAAAACCGCCTCCTCCTCCTGGACCACGGCCACCACCTCCAGTTTCTCGCTGCCCTGTTGGTGGGCCACCTTGTCCCGCGTCCGGTGCGCGACCAAACATCCTCATTTCACCCGCTGGCGGAAACTTGCGTAGTACCGCGTCCTGCTTAATCACGACGGTCAGCGGCTGCTTCGACTGCAGATCGTTGACTTTGATCTCACCGGTCGCTGCGTCGATCGCGCTTACCGTTCCGGCTACAGTGCGAAACGATCCGGTGACGACCTTCTCAGCGGTGAACCGGGCGCCATCGGGGCTGCGTTCTCCCAGCGCGCGAAGCTGGTCGCCGACCTGCACCTCGCCTACTGTCCCGGTCTTCGCGTCGCTGAATTTTATGGAATCGGGTGCGTAACGGCGGATATCCACCTTTTCGACAACCGGGATAATTACCGCCTGAGTACCCGCCATCGAGCGGCTCGAGATCGTAATCTCATTTGTCTCGGAATTAACCGCTGAAACCACGCCCAGGATTCCACGTCTGCGCCACTCAGCACGTTCTGCCTCCTGCTTCCTGGCTATATCTGCCTTGTTCATTATGATCAAAGCAGCAGCGGGAACGGACTTCAAGTCCTCGGACACCTTGCCTCGCGCCCAAACGCGGTCGCCCTCCGCCACGTCAGCAAAAGCGATCTTGATGGCGTTGGTCAGCGTCGTCTCACCGGGCGCGAGTCGCATGTACATCGTCTTGTCGCTCACCGTTACGGTAACAACTGACCCAGCGTCCGTCTTGACGATAAGTTGGTTGGAGGCCGAATCAATCGCCTTCACCTCACCGATAGCGGAGTTGGGAGTTATACCTTTGTCGGCCTGCTGGGAGGCGGCTTGAGGCGTTTGCGGATGTGCGCCGGAGGTTCCCGTCGACAAAACCAGCGCGATCGCAAGAAAATGCGCTCTCATTTAATTTCCCTCTCTTCTTTTTGCTAAAACACCGCGGACGACTAAATTATGACAAACCGGAGAGACTTCAGGGTCACAATTGGAGCAAGAGCCTTGCCTTTTTGTTACGCAAGAGCCGCAGCGAAGGTTCTGAATATGTCTGGCTGCGTAGATTCGAGCGTCTCCAAATTTGATTTCACTTCCCTTATTCCGGAAAGTTGCGCAAAGATGCCATTCTGGCACACGCCAGAAGGCTTTGGATGCATGGACGGAGGGATTTGTCTAAGTTTTTCAACGGCGAGAGCTGATCAAACTCGGTTGGGAACGCCCCCAACCTACACGAGATCGGGCGGTGAGAGCCAGACCGAGACTGGTGACGATCATAACAGCAACGACGAGTGGCCAAATGTAAGGCAGCGACGAAAGGGCTATCCAAAACGAGGTTCCCAGCAACAGGGCAACGGATTCGGAGTTACTGCCAACGGGCAGAAACTTGCGCTGCAACCAGCGCCCGGTAGCAGCATAAATTACGACCCGCCCAAAAAGGCCGGCAACTATGATCAGTAAAAGGGCCAGCAACCCAATGGGTGCGCTTAGGGGTGTGGGAAAATAATGAAGACTAAAAGGTATCCCTGCACCAATTATGGCGGCCGCTACAAATCCGATTATAGCTACTCGGACGGTAGTTAGTTGGAGCCTTGCTATGCCCTCGCTTATCGTTCCGGGCATTGCCGCCGTCAAAGCGATCGACACTACAAACCAAAACAGGACGGCCAGGATGCGCAAACCTACATAACGCGCAGACCAGTGCGGCGTAACCATTTCTGTTGGATTCCGCATGATGTTGCGCAGTTCCTGCTCGTACCCTGCATACATTATAGTCGTACTGGACGCGCTGCGATTTGGCGCCTCGTTACCGTGCCGATAAGCACCGCCAATGACAATCACATCCCCGCCAATTCGTGATCCTTCGAGCTGGATGACTGAGCCACCAATCGCGGCCACGTCGCCCTCCACTGTGCCCTGAACTATGACGTCGCCTCCCAATGCAATGGCCCCATTCTTGACGATCCCGGTAACCTTTATAGAGCGGCCCAAGCCATAAGCCATGGTGTCGCTCACACCCTCAACCAGATAAGGACCATCGGCCGGCGAACTAGTGAACCCCTGAGCGTGAATTGCGACGAACATCGTCAAGACCAAAAGCATCAAGCCGCTGGCCCGATAGCTTATCTGGATCAGGAGCGGGGTCACCAAGCGGACATCTCGCGGGGGGTGATGGAATTGATCACAGCGGTTATGTAGCGCCAGGTCGTTCACAGTTAATGCTGAAGTTATCTCCATGCAATACGACTCACTACTCGGAAAGGCGCATTTGGCGATGTCTGTGATAGCTGGAGACCAGGAGTGAGAGCACTACGACGCCAAGAGCTAGCAAGAGCGCGGCCAAACCAGCGAACGGCGACTCTGGAATAAGGCCTCGGCTGATAACTCGCGAAATTACCGTCAGGCCGACTGCCGCGTCGTACAGCGTCGTCCAAACCAACACAAAGATTCCGACAATCTGATTGGCTATCGTCCGGCCACTGAAAAACACTCCCTTGCTCGCGGCCGCACCAAGCAGGGCAAACGAGGCGAGCGCAAGAATCAGACAAAACCGAAAAGCCCGCCTATGTTCGCTGCCCTCACGCACGCCGCTCATGTCACTTTCGGCGCGGGCCGCAACAATCTGGGCGAAGTTGCTGGGCACGCGAAGATCAGGAGCCAGCGTCAGAGTGGCGTCGAGCTCATTCATGAATAATAGTTGCTCGTTCAGCTCGGCATTGCACACTCGGCATTCCAACAGGTGCCGTTCGAAGAGAGCGCCCGCAGACGCATCGACATCGCCGTCAAGATAAGCGGCGATCTGTTCTCCCTGATTCCGATGATTGCCATCGTCCATCAACATAGCTCGATCACATGCTGGTAATGCCACGACCGATAAACTGCTGCCTCATCATTTCGCGCGCTCTGAACAATCGATTCTTCACTGTTCCCAACGGCAGCCCCGTAACTTCGACGATTTCCTCATACGTCAGATCCTGAGAATGTCGCAACACAATCAATTCCCGGTAAGCGTTGGGAAGCGATCGAACCACGACTTCGATCTCCAGCCTCCGTTCCTTTCGCTCACTCTCCTGCTCGGGGCTCAGGCTGCCACTCTCGATTGGCAGTTCGTATTGATCGCCCTCTATCCCGCTGCTCAGAGATCGCGCGCGCCCAGCATTTCGCCGAAGGTGATCGACTGCTGAATTGTGGGCGATCTTGTAGATCCATGTTGAGAACTTGAATTCGGAGCGGTAACGCGCGAGCGAACCGTAAACCTTGAGGAAAATCTCCTGAGTTAAGTCGAGGGCCGCTTCATAGTCGCCAACCATCCGGTAGACATACGATGAAATCGGCCGCTGGTATCGCCTGACGAGCTCTTCGAAGCTGCCTTCCACACCGGTGGTGGCCGTGGCCACTAAGTCACGGTCGGTAGCCTCTTTCCAAATGGCGGGGGATGCAATCCGGCTCATGATGTGCTCGGTTGTTACGTTTGGAGAATCAGGAATGTTTCAGGCCGCTTTCCCTTATAACGACAGCGCGGCCAGTCCCGCGGGCGCGGCAATGGCATCAAAACTTAAGTCGCTTGTGGGAAGGTGCAGGCCGAGGTCTTCCGCTTCAAGTGCGCGAAGGTTCCCTCCCAGCGTTTCGTTAACGATTTCGCTTGCCCGCGCTTTACTGAAGCCATCTCCGGTGACTAGTAGACCGGACAACATCTGGCCGGCCTCGGTGACATCCGTACGGTGATCACGGTAAAAAAGTAGCAGCCGGTAAAACTCATCTTCCCGTTCCTCTTCCTCACACAGGATACTGCGCAAGATTATTGGCTGCTTGTCCCGAAACACCATGGCAGTAAATCCCTCTTCCGAAGAGCTGACCAGCAGGGTATCGCCTTTAAATCCATTCCCGGTCAGCCACTGGGCTTCACCCAGATGGCGTGGGAGAATCAGTCCGGCGCGCCAGCCCAGGGTGCTGAACACGTTCTCATATTCTTCAAGCACCACAAGGCTTGTGGCCACCACCAGGTAGCGATCTCTTCCCTGCGGATCTTTCGGAAGTGCTTCCCGCGAGACCGAAAGCTCATCCAGCGGGACACCAAAGCCACGATCCATCTTCCAGGCCAGCACTTCTTCCAATTCGCGCTGAGATGTCGGACGAGTTTCAAGCGTCAGGATCAGGGTACGGGCAGTGGCTCCCGGCAATGTGACTGACCATTTTTTTTGCCGGATCAAACCGGTACTCGTGGCCAATTCAGAGAGAGCAGCCGCTAGTTCCAACCTATCGGGAACGTTCGGTTCATCGAAGTCGGGTTTTATCAACGATTCTCCCAGACTGATAGTGGCAGCCCGACACAGACTATAACCCTTGCCACGACCGCGATTGACTTCGACTATGGACGCTACGCCCTTTTCCAGACCCAGCGCAGTTGATGGGTACCAGGGCCTAATTAGTTTAGATAGAGGATTGGGCACGATGACATTTTTTCGATTTTGATTTTCGATTTTGATTTTTGATTTTTGATTTCGATCGGTATGGTTTAGTTCCGAGGGAACCTTCTGGAGCGTAAAAAGAGTGACTGGGTACTCTTGAACAACACGATCAAAGATCGCAACTCAAAAATCTAAAATCCTTTTACCAGTCGGAGTATGGCGTACCTTCTGATGAGACGTCTGGCGAGGCGCTGCGCAAGTTAATGACCCCCTGTTCACCGGAGGTCGAATTTGGATCTTCTCCCGTTTCGACCGTCCAGTCTTTCTGGCCAGTGAAGGGGTCAACCGGCAGCTCGCGCATGTATTTCTCAGTAACGAGATCTTCCAGTGACTGAGGTAGCTTGCCTTTATCTGCCGCGTACTGATCAAGCAAAGAGCGCATCTTGTAAAGATCGTCACGCAACACTGCCTCCCGCGCATGCATAATGGTTCTGCGATACTGAGGCAGAGCGATCGCCGCGAGAATAATGATGATCGAAATTACGATCATCAGCTCCAACAGAGTGAAGCCAGTGGGCAGTGAACAGCGGACAGTGGTCAGAACACGGCCACGCTGGGCATGCCCTGTCCACTGTCCACTGTCCACTGCCCACTGGCTTTCACCAGTCACTGTATTTCTCCCCATTGAGCGCAGTTTCTTTCGATTTCGAGCGCACGTCGAAGACGTTCTCACCACCCCATGAACCCGCATCAGAGGCGTCGTAGTTCGAACGCAGATCCCACTCTGCTCTGCCGGTCATTGGGTCGATTGGAATAGCCCGCAAGTAGACTTTCTTTTTAGTCGAGAGCTGGCTGTCCAGGACGCTAGTAGAGTCGCCAGGTTGGGTTCCGGTACTTTGCAGTCCTTGACCACCCATTCCTGTACCGCCCCGCGGAGTCACATTTACTCCATTAACCAGAGTATCAAGATCCGGGGGATATCGATCCGGATTATCCACCCCGAAAATGGTGCAGTCGGAGATCGCTACTCTACTGCGCGGGTCGGGTGGAGGAGGCGGCTGCCCGGTTCGAGGCGGGGCCACACTTCCTGTGCAAATCATCCCTCCGGTATCGCGGTGAAACTCATCGATAGCGATGCGCATCTGGCGCAGAGCATCGCGCAGTTGTTGCTCCTTTTGACGTTTTACGGAAACCTTAACCAGAGGCATAACGCCGAGCGTTAATATCGTCATGATGGTGATCGTCATGACCAACTCAATCAGGGTAAAGCCCGATTGCCCAGACGTCGCCATCAACTTGAATGTGCGCGCTGGTGACAGAGTGACGCGGCGACCAGTAACCCCAACTGCCTTCACTCTGTCGCCGCGTCGCCGCGTGTCCGCGTCTCGTTGTTTTCTGTAACGCTCCATCTACTGCTTCACTTTCGTGGACCCTGTGTCAACTCGACGACGACGGCGCGTCCATCCGCGGCCACCAGATGTATGTTCCCTTTGTCCAAGGTCATTCCTGCCTCACCAGGCCCGATCGCTTCTACTTGCAGAACGACCAGGGATCCTGAACCATGCATTAAAGCAGCACTGTTCGCGGAAACGGAGATCAGGCACCTCCCTGTGGGATCTACGGACTGAGTCAGAATCGGCGCTTTCCCATTCGGGAAAAGAGTCCCGTAAGAAACTGCGGTCACCTTCACTACTTTGGAATCAAATCTCAGCGCTAATACCGCGAGGCTTAGCGCGACATCCGATTTGAACTCGACTGCGTACCGTTTAATGTCACCGATCTTCAGCACTTCGCTGGCCGGCATCAAGCGCAGTTGAGCGATCCGCGACTTGTTTCGAGTGGTATTGACGGTGGCATCAATCGGCGTTGGCAAGCTGGTGAGAGCCGCGTTCTGCGTTCCCCCGGCGCCTGAATTAACAACTGCCAGATGCGCCGCGGATTGATTGCTTACCAGCGACTTTGGCGCCGGCACGAACGCCGGCAACTCTTCAACAGCTTGCGGCTTTGCGCTCGCTGATTGCGTGATCGTTGTAGGCGCAGCAGCAGTGGTTTGGACGTTTGTCTCAGGAGAAACCGTTTGCGCATTCCCGGGCACTACAACTACAGGCGCCGGCAGTAAACTCCGCGCGAGTTCGGTAGAAGTTGCCGCTCGACCAAAGGGTGCCGGCTCAACATCGGGTAGATATACCACCGAGTTTCTTGGCAGCCGGCGGGCAGCGGCGATCCGGTCTTCACGGTCTGACTCAATAATCATTGCTTCGAGAGACCCGGTCGTGGGTGACTGCAAAGTTCCACTCGGACGCATCTCCTCGTCACGCGGTGTAATATTCGGGGCGCGAAGCACGCGTGGCGTAACCGCGATCACTATGTCCACTCGACGGTTATTACGCGTCGGCGAGGTAAACAAACGTCCTAACACTGGAATCAAACCCAGCAATGGTAATCCGCGACGACCATGCGACTGCACATCTTGGGCCACGCTCGCCAGCATCATCGTGCGATTGTTCTGCACGCGGGCGGTGCCAGTGATTGTGCGTTCGGTAAACGTTGGCGTCAATGGGTCGAGGGCGGTCAACACATCTTTCGATTCGATGGACATCTTCACTTGCACGTCCAGATTCGTAAAGACCTGAGGCGTAAACTTCAAAGTTAGTCCAGTAGGCTCGTAGTTGATTACCGGAAAGCCGCCACTGCCGAAAGGCTGGCCCGTTTGCGGCTGACCCGTTTGGACTCCGAACGGAAAGGCCTGCGCCGTCTGCACGGGTACGCGCTGGCCGATGCGGGCGGTTGATTCCTCACCGTTGAAGGCATGCACCTGAGTTGAGGCAATCAGTCTGGTGTTGTCTTTGCTCTGGAATGCAGTAAACACCGATGGGGGGATAATTAAGGCTGCAGCGGCGGCCGTGGGAGCTCCGCCGATAATGCTCGCTATGTTTACGCCGGTCTGCGCGCTACTGAGAGCCGCGGGACCGACCGGAACGGCCAAACCCGGAGAGCCACCTAGATTGAAAATTCCCGTTCCCGTTCCAATTTGATTGCCAAACTGCAGCAGATCGCTCTTCGACACCTCATAGATATTGACGTCCATGACAACTTCAGCACGATCTTTGTCGATGCTCTGAAGCAGATCGCCGATCAGCCTGACGTTCTCCGCTGTGTCACGCACCGTGAGACTGTTGGTCGCGTCATCAGGAACCACGATGGTCTGCGGACGACCCACTGAGGGCGGAATTGCCTGCTGAATCAAGGTGCGCGCATCGGTCGGTTTCATGTTGGAAAGGAAGAAAGTGCGGAGGACCAGTTGCTGGTACTGCGGCCGCCGAGTTTGATCGGCAACCAGAATCGTGCGCCGGCTAAGCTTCTGAAAAAATAAACCTTCCTGCAAAAAGATGTAGTCGAGAGCCTGGGCCGTGGTGACGTCACGCAGACTGATGTCGATAGTACGGGGTTGCGCAAAGGACTGTCGGTCAAAGACGACATTAAACTGAAGTTGTTCAGCGAGACTCCGAACAAAGGCCTTCAGATCACCGTTGTAGCTAATGACCCGCATCTGTTCTACGCGCGACGACGGCACCACCGGCTCCTCTGCCTGGGCTCCGCCGACAGTGAGTGTGCCACTGTCCGGCAACTCGCCACTTTTGGATCCCTGACCGTTACTGAACCCGTTAGTTCCGTCCTTCACGCTCTGAAGTCGAAGCATCCGTTCCATCTCAGAAACGGCAAGCTCGTTCACCGCGTCGTAGCCATAGGCCTGTCGAAAGGCATTGTAGGCTCCGACATAGTCGCGCTGCTCTGCTAACGCTCGTCCCTGTTGCATGAACGATTGCGAGGCGTTAAAGCTCGCGCGGCGGAAATGAAGCTGATACTCCGCATCCGCAGGGTTTGCAGCAACTGCCAGGATGAACTCCTGGGCTGCCTTCTCCCACTGCTGGGCGGCCTCGTGCTGCATTCCGCGTTTGAAGTTCTTTTCACCCTTTTTAGCCAGGGCCGTAACCGGCAATATCAGTAAACAGAAGGTGAGCAGCAACGAAATCAATATTTGGAGCTGAATCTTAATTCTCATGGCAATCTCTTTCCTATTTCAAGGGAGGTGGAATTGAAGCATCCTAATAATGCCGCTCCAGCGGTCAAGATGCAACACTTCCTGAACCGTTCTAGTTAAACGCAAGCCGGAAGTTTCGGTTCCTCAAACCCGGGCAGTCTCAAGACTAATGCGCCATCCAGGCGTTTATCAGTCCCAGCAGTCGGCTGAAAACTCATTTTGGAGTGCGGAGGCAAAGCGTAGCGCGACTCCGCTTTAGGATAGGGCAACCCTATAAGCCCGAAAGAAATTAAAGCACCGTTGCCGCTCCGCCTCTGCCGGAGCGCTCCACATTTCGCTCTCTTCGCACGCTGAAAGAGTTTTTCAGGGCCCGCCAGGGCTTAACAAAACCAACTATTTGGCCGCGCTGACTTCTTCTACAAAGGTTACACGATTGATTTCGTGGAGCGTTGAAATGCCCGCGAAAACCTTCCTCAAGGCCGATTCGCGCAGGCTGGTGAGCCCCTCAGCCGTCGCCGCCCTGCGGACTTCCGACCCTGGTCT
Source organism: Acidobacteriota bacterium (assembly GCA_030859905.1). Lineage (GTDB taxonomy): Bacteria > Acidobacteriota > Blastocatellia > Pyrinomonadales > Pyrinomonadaceae > PSRF01. Next base: position 7,103 of record JALZJF010000195.1, on the reverse strand, counting down.
CCGCTCCACAATCATTTCCCGGATGTTGTCGGAAAGATCGAGCAACTCATGTATTGCAGTTCGCCCCCGGTAACCTGTGTGGTTGCAGGCATCGCACCCCACGTTCCAATAAAAAACGGTTTCCCGATGCTCCTCTCGGCGCAGGCCCGACTCTTCTAATTCCACCTCGGAAGCCTGATGAGCGCGCTTACAATAAGGACATAGGATCCGAATCAGCCGTTGCGCCAACACACAGTTGAGCGAGGATACGAAGTTGTAAGGTTCAACTCCCATATTGAGAAAGCGGCCGATCACATCGATGACGTTGTTTGCGTGCACGGTAGTAAATACCAGGTGACCGGTCAGCGCCGACTGAATAGCGATCTGCGCAGTCTCAGTGTCACGTATCTCCCCCACCATGATCTTGTCGGGGTCGTGCCGCAAAATTGAACGCAACCCGCGATCAAAGGTCAAGCCCTTCTTTTCGTTGACCGGAATCTGAGTGATACCGTGCAACTGATACTCAACGGGGTCCTCAATCGTAACAATCTTGTCTTCTTCGTTTCGGATCTCGTTGAGCGCCGCATAAAGCGTAGTTGTTTTTCCCGAACCGGTAGGCCCCGTCACCAGCACCATGCCGTAAGGCTCGGCGATGTAGTGGCGAAACTTTTTCAGATCCTCTTCTGCAAAACCGACCACATCCAAATTAAGATTCTTAAACGCCTCGTTGATCTGTTCCTTGTCGAGAATACGAATGACGGCATCCTCACCGTGGATAGTCGGCATAATGGAAACCCGAAAGTCGACATTGCGGCCTTTGTAGCGAACTCTGAAACGCCCGTCTTGCGGCACGCGTCGCTCGGCAATATCCAACTCCGACATCACCTTAATGCGCGAGATCAGCGTCTGGTGATAGGCGAGGTCAATCGGATCGACTTTGGCGTAGAGAGCGCCATCAATGCGATATTTGACTTGTACCTCGGTGTCGCGTGTTTCAATGTGAATGTCGGAAGCCCGCGACTCCATGGCGTTATAGATGATCGTGTCAACCAGCTTGATGATTGGCGACATCTCGGAATCAGTCGCCAGACGGTCCAGGTCCAGTACTTCTTCGCCGTGCTCCGTCTCTCTAACCAGCGAGATGCGGAATCCTGACGCCGCTTCCTGCAGCACGCGCTGAGTGGCGTCGCCTCGGCGCAAAATCACTTCGATCGCCCCGGCAGTTGCCACGTGCGGAACGATGCGCGCATGAAGCGCGTTCGCCAGTTCATCCAGACGCTCCAGATCCGACGGATCCGCCATGGCCAGGTGCAGGCCTCTTCCGTCGCGTTTCAACGGGAGAAACTGGTGGCGCACCATCAGGTCAACCGGAATCTCGTTGAAGAGGCTGTAATCGACTGGCGAGTCCTGATCAATAGGCAGCAATTCAATGAACGGCAGGCGGTAGCGATGCGCGAGTTCCTTCGCCGCCCGCACCTCAGGAGGTTGATGGTCCGACTCTGTATCCAAAGTGTCGTCTTCGCCCGGGGCCGAAGGAACTCCGGCACTTTGCGAGGCCAGCCTGGCTGCATCCGCTTCTGAGTATTGCTTCATGCTGTATCTATGAGTAGCAAAAATTCCAGCTCGCTTTAGATTATTAACGATGCCCCGTGACTCCCGCTCCGCCCGAAATAGACTGGATGATCGGCAGGTAGATTGCCAGCAAGATCGTGACGACGACCCCACCCATTACCACAAGGATCGCAGGCTCGAGCGTGGTCGTCAATTGTTCGAGACGTACCTCCGATTCGGCGTCATAGAAGACCGCCACTTCATCGAGCATCTCCCTCAAACTACCCGAACGCTCGCCAATTCCGATCATGTCAATAGCCAGCATCGGCAGCCAGCCGGCTTCTTCGAGACTCTCGGTGAATGAGCGGCCCTCGCGAATCATTGGCAGGATAGCGGAACTGCGCCGCCGCAGCTCTCGATTTGTAATTGACTCCGCGGCAATCTCCCACGATTCCACCAGGGTAATGCCGCCCGCCAGCAGCGTAGCCAGCGAGCGGGTGGCTTGGGCCACCGACAACTGTATAGCCAGGCTTCCCGCGAGCGGGATCTTTAGAATAGTGGCATCAAGGGTCAGCCGCCCGGAAGTCGTGCGCGACCAAACGACCAATGCTACCGCTCCCCCGATAATGAGCGGCCCAAACCAAATCACGTTCCCTGAAAGCCAGCTCGAAAGTCCCACCACGAGTTGTGTAACTGTAGGCAGCTCGCTGCCAAATCCTGAAAATAGCTCCGACATTCGGGGTACTACATAGACGGTTAGGAAGGTCACCATGCAACCCGACGCAAACAGCAGGAACAGCGGGTACGCGAGGGCTCCGCGGATCTTGCGGCGCAAGCCAACGTTGCGTCTCATGTACGTAACATAGCGGCTCAGAACATCATCCAGCGCGCCGGACCGCTCACCGGCCAGAATCGATGCAGTATAGATACGGGGAAAGAGATTTCCCTGAGCAGCAAAAGCCTGCGACAGGGCCGCACCACCGCGAATCTTTTCTTCAACGTCACCAAGCACCACCCGCAGCCGCGGCGACGCAGCCCGTTTCCGCAGCATAGTGATAGCTTGCAGAATCGGGATGCCCGCACGAGAAAGCGCTGCCAGTTGCTGGTTAAAAAGAAGAAAGTCGTTTGCCTTGACTCGAGCGTGCGCCCCACGACCTCCGAGGCGCGTCAAAGCCGTTACCCCTGAGGTCTTCGGTGGAGTGACGTTGAAAACGCGGAAGCCTTCCCGCTCCAGCCGCGCACGCGCTTCATTCACACCCGGCGCGTCGACCGTGCGGGTCACCACTTCGCCCGCAGGCGTTCCTAACCGACAGATAAACTCAGCCATAGCTTTGCAATCCGAACCTCGAATTGAGCCGAGAGTTAAGAGGCGAGAGTATAGCACGCGAGCCCCTGACCGCTCTGCCCGACGTTCTGGACCCAGTGTGCACCTCCGTTACACGCACTCCGCAGCCAGAAGTTTCAGGAGTAAGACGTCACCTGATGTAGAATGCCGGGTGCTCTGAAGTGGATACGAACTCATTCAGCCAGGGAGAGAAACATTTTCGATGACTACCCAACCTCAGACAGCCCCAACCGAAGTTCCGCCTCAAGCGGCGATGCTGCAAGTGATTTCCGGCTTTTGGATCTCGCGAGCAATCTATGTGATCGCAAAACTCGGCATCCCCGATCATCTGAAGCAGGGGCCCCGTTCCGCCGCGGAGCTGGCCGCCGACACGGGGACACACGCCCCTTCGCTGTACCGAGTCTTGCGAGCGCTCGCAAGCGTAGGCGTCATCGCCGAGCAAGATGAAAGTCGCTTTGCTTTAACTCCGCTTTCAGAAACCTTACAAACCGGCGTGCCGGGTTCGATTCGCTCATTCGCCATTTCCGAGCTGGGCGGGGAACACTATGACGCGTGGGCCGACCTCGAGCAGAGCGTTAAGACAGGCGAGATTGCGTTTGACCATGTGTTCGGTATGGATGTTTGGGAGTTTTTCCAGAAGAACCCCGAAAACGCTCGTATATTCAACGACTCGATGAGCGGTATGACGGCCGCAACGAATGAAGCAATCCTCTCCCGTTATGATTTTTCAGGGATTAGGAAGCTTGTCGATGTGGGGGGCGGCCACGGAGGCTTAATGACTTCTGTCCTGCGAGCCCACCCGGAGATGACGGGTGTGCTTTTCGATTCGCCATCAGTAATTGAAGGCGCGCGGTCGCGAATTGAAGCAGCTGGCTTTGCCGATCGCTGCGAGACAGTCAGTGGCAATTTCTTTCAATCGGTTCCGGCAGGAGGCGATGGTTATATTCTCAAGTGGATCATCCACGATTGGAATGACGAGCGGGCGACGACGATTCTGAAAAACTGCCGCAATGCTATTAGCAACGACGGAAGGCTGATGCTGGTAGACGTAGTAATTCCGCCAGGCGGCGAGCCCCATTTTGGAAAGTTCATCGATCTCAACATGCTTGTAATGACCGGGGGCCTGGAACGAACCGAGCAAGAGTTTCGGACGCTTTGGAGGCCTCTGGGTTCAGGCTGACTCGAGTGGTTACCACCGAGTCCCCTATCAGCATCGTTGAAGCCGCCCCAGCCTGACCTTAATCCGGTTTTCACCAGGAGTTCGCAGACGAGCCCGACCAAAGCCGTTTGTTCTTGCGCGGCCCCCAGACCCTGTCCTACAATAAGGCTCAGTTAACACAGACTGGATGGAATTCGCGCGCGACCGTCTCCCACGCAAGCCGTTCCCAGGTGAGCCCTACCATAAATTGCGGACTCGGGCATCATGGCCTGGCTCTTCGGCATCTGTGTTTGACAGAGTCTCAGGTCCGTCCAACAAGTCTTGGGCAAGTCTCGGATACTTGAAGAAAAACAGCGAGGGGTTACATGCACTTTCCGGCCAGATGCGCTCTCAGGATCGCGCTCGCAGTATCCTTTCTCTTCGTGTTTGCCACACAGATTTCCTTTACTACTACTGAAGCCCAGGAACAGCCTGCTCAAAAGCCAAATACCGGGTCAATACCGGCGAAGACCGAAGCGACGGGAAGTCCCGCGCCTCAGCAAAAGCTGGGCAATGAACTTGACGGGCCGGTGATCGTAAATACCGATCTGATTACCTTAACGGTTACCGTCACGGACACCTACGGTCGCTACGTTTCGGGCCTGAGTCAGAAGGCGTTCACCATACTCGACGAGAAAAAACCCCAGGAAATCACCTTCTTCAGTGATGACGATTCGCCAGTTTCCGTGGGAGTGATCTTCGATGTGTCGGGTTCAATGAGCGGTGACAAGATTAGGAACGCGCGTGAAGCGTTGGCTAAGTTTATTACAACTAGTCACAACTCGGATGAGTATTTCCTCATCGCCTTTAACTCACGGGCGCAGTTGTTGCTCGATAAGACTCGCGATGGCAATGCCGTTTTGGACAAGCTCACTTTCGTTCACACCAAGAGTAATACGGCGCTTTATGACGCCTGCTATCTCGGCGTGGAGAAAGTGCAGCGCGGCCTGCACCCCAAGCGCGCGCTGCTATTAATCAGCGATGGCCAGGACAACAATTCCCGTTACACATTCAATGAGCTTAGACGGCTCTTAAAAGAGTCCGATGTGGTTTTGTATGGAGTGGGGATTCTCAGCGGCGGTGATGCCGGTAGTTCACTCGGGATGGAAGGCCAGGGCATTCTCGATGAGTTGGCCAACGTCTCCGGAGGAAAAGCCTTCTTCCCGCGCTCAGCTCTGGAAATGGACGACATTTTCGAGCAGATCGCTCTGGAGTTACGGCATCAGTATTCGATCGGCTACAAACCCAGCGATTTTTCCAACGATGGCAAGTGGCGTAAGATTAAGGTTAAGGTAAATCCGCCGCGTGGCTTGCCGCGCCTGTTTGTGCGTTCAAAAGAGGGTTACTACGCGATTCCCGGCGCCCGGTGACACTTGTTTTCGAATCTGTTCGGCAACGCACTAACCCTCCCAGGGCATCCTTCTAATGTGTGCGCAGTGGACGTAGTCGTTCGCGACGCTGTTTGCCCCAGCTTCGTGATGTAAGCCAGGAAGCTCTCGGCGCTCCGCCCCCGAATCCAAAGGGGCTTGCGGGGCGCTTCGCACGATCGGACTAAAGGCCTTTAAACCTGAAGCGCCGCGAGACAGGCATTGGTTAGCATCTTTCAGTGAGGACCTAGTTAGTGAAGAATCGTTCCATCTATCATAAGGCAGGTTCAAGGTTAGGCACGTTAGTCCTGATGAGCGTCATCGCGATCACCATGGCAGCACTTATTGGCGCAAGTTATACTTTGGCGGCCGTCGAACAGGAGGGTCGGGCTCGCCGTAGCGAGCAAGCAAAACCGACTCCTACCCCTGCTCCGGCTTCTCGGAGCGGATCAACCCCGAACCAGCCGGCAACCACTGCCCCGGCTTCAATTCCGACATCGACACCCACTCCCATACCAAGGGCCACTCCGACGCAGACTCCCGCAAACGTAATTGATAGGATCATTCCGCAACTAGGCGAGCCCCCTCCGCCGCCCGTGCTCAAGCCAAAACCAACACCCACGCCACCCGAGGATTATGGCGAAGGTGACATCGTTAAAGTAGACACCGAGCTGGTTACCCTCAATGTACGCGTAATTGACCGTAATAATCGGCCTATCGATAACGTGAAAGAGAGTGATTTCCACGTTTTTGAAGACGGCGTAGAACAGCCCGTGGCTTTCTTTTCCACGGAAGAAATCCCGGTCAGCTACGGCCTGGCGGTAGATAATTCAGGCTCGCTGCGGAGCCAGTTACAGAGCGTAATCGACGCCGGCAAGACCATCATCAACAGTAACAAGCGGGGTGATGAGACTTTTCTGGTCCGCTTCATCAGTAGCGACAAGATCGAAACGGTGCAGGACTTCACTGAGAACATGGAACTGCTTTTGGAGGCGCTCGACAACATGTATGTTGAAGGCGGCCAAACTGCGGTCATCGATGCAGTTTTCCTATCCGCGGAACGCGTCGCCGAATATAAAAAGGGCGACGACAACGACCGGCGCCGCCGAGCGCTAATCGTCGTGACTGACGGGGAGGATCGAGATAGTTTTTACAAGCAGGAACAATTGTTCGCCCGGCTCCGCGAGGCAGACGTCCAGATCTATGTCATTGGTTTCGTAAGCGAGCTCGATAAAGACGGAGGATTCATCCGCAAGAGCTCACGCGACAAGGCAGTCAGCCTACTCACCAAGCTGGCTTCTGAGACTGGCGGTCGCGCGTTCTTCCCTGGATCAATATCAGAACTGCCCAGGATCGCCAATGAAATCGTCCGCGACCTTCGCACCCAGTATGTGCTCGCCTATAACCCAACCAACAAGGCCCGAGACGGTTCTTATCGCGCGATTAGAGTTGCTGTTTCGGATTCGACAGGACGTGACAAACGTATCGCCCTAACCCGCGGCGGGCGTATTGCGCCCAAGGTCGGACTCCCGGCCCCGCTTCCCGCGAAACCCGCTACCCGCACAACCACCGCGCGCCCCCGGGCAGCTTCGACAACAAAGACACCTTAGGGCCTCACCTTTGGAGTGCGGCGCCTTGTCGCCGCTTTGGTTCGATGTTCATA
>JALZJF010000136.1 GCA_030859905.1 Acidobacteriota bacterium | reverse complement strand
TGACGAATTTCATCGTGCCGGAATCGGCAACAAGGTCAATATACAAAGCATCGCCTTCGATTTTGTAAATTCGCGCCGCGTCGAGGCTTTGCAGAAAACGGCTGTCCAGCGAACCCGGCGCACAAGCCATGCGCGTCGTGGCAAAGGCGGAAAACCTGAGCGATTGTCCGTCAAGTTTATAAGTCCCGTTGCCGCGATTGCAGTCGGCTAGAATTCGCGCCTTTCCGTCGGCGGTTAATTCGAGCGTGTAATTGGCGGGATTTGGCACGGTTACTTTTTCAACCGGAGTTTGCAAACTCCCCCAACGCCAAAATGTTCCCGTCAAAGCCGCAGCATCCGAAGTTTCTTTAGCTGCGCTGATATTGTAAGCGGCTTCGGTTACAAAGTCCGGCTTCAAAAGCCAGTTTCGCCCATCTGGTTCGATCTTGAACGTAACTCTGTTTATTCTCGACGGGCAGCACAGAGCGTCCGTTCCTTTATAACGAATGTAATCGGCGACGAGACTCGTTTCCGAGAGCAGTTTGAAGTTTATCAGCGAACCGTCGGTGCGCGAGTCCATCGGTCCTGGCGATAATGTTCCCGCCACAAGGTTTCCGACAAACACAAGAGTTTGAAATCCCAGCGGGCGGCACATTCCGTCAAATCCTTGGGTGACGGTAACGGCAGTGGCCTTGCCAAAAACTTGCGCGCCACCGACGAGCGTCCAATTGTATTTAGTCAAAAGACGATCAACCGGAAGCGTCGCCGGACGAATGACGTTGTGGCATCGCGCCAATTCGGATTGCGCTATTTTTTTGGTTTGCAGGATCTCCCGGCTTCGCTCGCTCCAACTCGGCAACGGCTTGTCATCAAGCCAACTGTATTGCGATTGCGCCATGGCGTGAACACTGAATGTCAAAACAACTGCGAATGCGGCGCATAGTAATCTGTGTAATCTGTTTGATTGGTTTTTCATAATTTTAGAAAGTTCAGAATCGCCTGCCGTAGCAGACAGGATTGTTGAGTAGGCAGTCTGCACGACACCTGCCCCTCCTCGCAATACCAAAAGGCCCGCCCCACCCCAAGCGAGCACGCCTATCAGCGAGCGCGGTAGTCGCCGTCCCCATGGCTGCACGAGCGCTAGTGCCAGAACTACGGCCAGCACGCACAGTCCAGCAACCACGAGGTCGTACACCAAGAACCATCGCTGTTGGAAGGCCTTTCGCGCCAACTCCTGATGCAAGCCGACGTACCAGCCCATTGCCCACACAACTTGCAGCACTGCGAAGATCAGCGCCCAGACTGCCGCGCCGTACCCAACCCAAGAACCTTTGGAGCGGTCTGGGCTAGTCGCCGTTGACGTCGTTAATTCAACCATAATCTGCGATGATCTACACACACGCGCTCAATAGAGGCGGCAGGGCGGTGAAGAGTCCGCTTGAGTGGTAAGTGGGCACCTAGCCGGCTAAGTACGAATTCGGGAAAGCAGGTAGGTCCCTGCAGCAGCAAATATGATTGGCGGGGACCAACCAGCTACTGCCGGCGGAAGTAACCCGAGATTACCCAACTGTTGTAAACCCCCTCCGACTCCCCAGTAAGCAACGCTCAATCCGACCGCAGCACACAGGGCTATTATTGTCCCCTTCCTTCCGAATGAGAGAGCCAGTGGGATTCCGATAAAGGCCATCACTACAACACCGAAAGGCGCCGCATACTTTCGCTGCAGGGCAACCGCAAGCGCTGAAACCTCCATCCCGCGGAGCTTAGCTGTCTTTAAATAGCTGCTTAAACCCGCCGAGCTTAACTGGGACGGCTTGTCAATAGTCGGCTTAAACACCTGTAACGGCTCGGCTGGTACCTCTGTCGTCTCAGCAACTTGTCGTTCCACTTCCAGTCCGCGAAAGTCGAAAGTTTCGGCTTTGGTAATCGCCATTCGATTAGCGGCTACCCAAGTGCCCACGGTTCCGGTCGTCACACTAACCAGATGAACTCCGGCCGGGTCAAACTCGTAAATCGCCGGCTCGTTAAGCGAATTGCTTTGGGTGGCGAACTCATAGGAATAAAGACGGTTATTTTCGGTGGAGCCCAGCCACTGGCGGCCGGTTCCCGTGATCGCCCTGGGCTCACCGCCTCGAATTTGCGCACGTAACTTGTCCTGCGTGAGGTTCGCGCTGGGCATTAAGTGTTCCTGCACGATCCAGATACCGGCTCCTGCCGCGATTGCAAAAAACAGACCTGGAAGCATTAGACGGTAAACGCTTTGTCCTGAAGCCCACCATGCAATTGTCTCACTCCGCCGCACGAGCAGCGCATAGGTCATCAACACCGCAATAAGCATCGTGGCAGGGAAAAGTTCGACCGTGATTAAAGGCAGTAGAAAGAGAATGTAGCGGGCAACCATCCCTGCTCCAATCCCATTCTTGGCAATGAAGCGCCACATTTCAAAGAGAGTGAAAATAATGACGACTGAAACCAGAGACGAAAAGGCCAGCAGGAAACTCAAACCCAGCGTGCGGAAAACGCCGACGTCCAGAAGGCTAGGAAATCCGAAACCTCCGACCCCCTTAGTGTCTAAGGCTACTGATTGAGTGGCCCTGGGGCCGGTTGACGTAGGAGCCTTTCTGAGCCGCAAAAAAGAGCCGGAAGAGACCGGCACTCGATTAATAGCAAGTAGCATGAAGCTCAGAAGAAGCATTAACGCCGAGGCCGCCCATAGACCGACCACTGGTGAAACTGTTCCGGCCCGAGACAGGGATTCACCGAGCAATGAAACCAGGTAATATACAATTACGATCAGGAGCGCCAGTAAAACCCCTATACCCCGGCCGCCTCTTCGAACTCTCATACCCAGTGCTCCCCCAACCAGCGCAAACAAGAATGGAGAGACCGAGAGCGCAAGTCGTCTATGAAGAGTTCTCTGCCCTGCCTTACTTTCCTCAGGTTGACTGGAAGAGGCCTGATGTCGGAGTTCCCTCCAGTCCAGCTCCTCTGGCCCCATCTCATTCTCATTTATGCGCTCGAGTAACTCTGCGCGTCCGGTGTTTATCGAGATACGCAACTGGTCCAGACGCTCGACGACGTAGGACCTTTGATCGACGTTTTTCTCGGGAGCCGGAATTCTCGTCGCAACTGCATCATTGAGTACTAGTTCCGATTTCTCCCCCGAAGAATCAATTCGACCGGAGCGGGCAGTTACCACCCGGTTCGAGCCATCGGGTTGCTGGGCATAAATGAATACCCTCCCCCATGAGCCCTGAGTCTTGTCGCCCTCTCGAACGTAAATCACATATCCGGGTATCTCAGTATTGAAGTCTCGTGGTTCGACGGGCGAATCGAGCTTTCGCAGCGCTCCCTGCAGTGCCGCCTTCTTAAGGTCTCGCGTAGCCTGCGGCGCCTCCTTCATTTGAATGTACGTTGCGAGGAATGTTATGCACAGGCCAATCATGAGAACCGGCCACAAAAGGGTCCAAGTGCCCACCCCGGCGGCCCGCATGGCAACGATTTCGCTATCGCTTCCCATCCGGGCAAAACCGATCATGACACCGGCGAGCACCGCCGCAGGCAGGGTGAAAATCAAGACGTTTGGCAGTAACGCCAGCGACACGTCAGCGAGTAAGGAAATTGGAATTTGGGTGTAAAGGGCAAGCTCGGCAAATCGTCCAGCTTGTTGCGCAAACAAGACCGCCGTGAGCACGAAAAGTGAAAGGAACACATAAGGAAGAGCAGCTCTTGCGGTGTAACCCGGAATTAGTCTTCTGCCGGATATCATTGACGACTCGGTTAGCGCTACTAGTTAATGTAAGACTTTATGGAAAGGTCGGACGCACTCTCGGCTGTCTCTCAAGCACCCGTCCCAGTAAACTATGCGTTAGTTCAGCCAACTCTCGAAGTGTATTAGCCGGGACGTCCCGGGTTTTCTCAGCAAACACCCCAGGAGCCAGTTTCTGAGTGGCACAAAGTTGCCAGTGCAGGTTGCCGGACAAAGCCGTGCCCATTCCCAGACTGCATGACCTGCATCGAAACAACAGATCCGGGCCCACAAAGGCCATCCTGTTTTCCTCGAATACGAGATGGCATTCCGCGCAGCGCCTGATATCCGGCAGGAACCCTTCCAACTTTAGCAACCAGATTTCGAAGTATCTTAGGACCGACTGCAAGTCACCTGGGGATGCGGCCACCGCTTCGAGGCAAGCTTTAACCATCCTAAAAAGCTTTTCATTAGTCTGATGAGGAGGAGAAAACTCGATCACCAGATCAGCCATGTAGGCCAATCCCGTTAGAGTTTCGGCGTCGGATAGGAGATTAAAGTGCGACTTTAAGATCTCGACTTGGCGTAACGAACCGAGGTCCTGATTTTCCTTCTGGTAGTAGGTAATCTGAAGAAGTGTAAAAGGCTCAAGTGCGGCGCCGAATCTATTCTTGAGTCGTCTGCACCCTCTGGCCACAGCTCGCACGAGGCCATTGGCATGGGTCAATGAGACGACAATCTTGTTCGCTTCGGCAAGATTGTAGGTACGAAGTACCAGTGCCTCAGTCTCACAAAGACCCATTCAATCTAACCTTTTACTTGTTTGTCAGAACGGGAAGCGCTAGCGACCTGGGTCCTCAGTGAGAGCGACAACCCGGTCGCTCCCACTCGCGCTTCAGACAGAGAACCTTTAGACTAAACCGCTCTCAGAAAGGAAGAAAGTAAAGAATCCAGCCCAACAGCAGACCTATTATCATAAATTGAGCAAAAATTTTAAGACCGTAAAGAAATCGATCCTTTGTAGTGTCCTTGGCCACTGTGCCGAAAACAACGGCAGCAAAGGCGGCGAATATGGTCATTACCAGAAAATGTCTCAAGACTTCCTCCCGGCAAAGATATCAAAGGCGTCAAGCATAGCTAGATAATTGAGCAAGCCGGCTATTAATAGAAACGTGTTCCCATATTCGTAGGTCGCTCGTGCGGCCTGAAGCGGATCATCTGAGCCAATTCCCATCATCCAGCAAACGATATACAGCAGGCCGGAGCCGAGGTTAGCTATCATCGGAGGAACTTGGAGCAGCGCAGAAAAACCCTGTTCTTCCCCGGAGTAAGTAAACAAATGACCTCCCATGATCAGTCCGCAGACAAAACACACCCAAATTGTGCCTCCGAGAAGCAGGGCCCGTCCCCAATGCCCCTGAAGCAGATGTCCAGCGCCAGGGAAAATCCACGCGGCCGTCCCAATTAACCAGGCTTTCGCGGGTGGTCTCTCACTAGATGCATCTCTCGTTTGCTCCTTGCCCAATTCCTACCCTCCAATCGTGCCCTAAACTTCTCTACCACCCAAACATGATTTCTAAGGTTTAACTTTAACCAGAGAGTTCCATCCGAAGCTAACGAGCGCGCCTGCCCAGACGGTGCCAACTGCCCGACTCACCACTTGGCTTGGATCTGTCAAGCCTCATCCTTCTCATTAAAAGTCGGCAGAGCGACCCTTAATCACTCACATTAACAAGCAGTCGAAGCGATCTAATAAAGGAGGTACCGTTTCCTAACTTCCATAAACTGCTTCAGCGAGTCCTGCCAGCTATCTACTA